>JBCBIN010000362.1:0-4206 GCA_038524555.1 Cyanobacteria bacterium J06623_7
ACTAAACGATACAAGGGATTAATTACTGATTATTTGCACTAAAGTATTCCCTTCGGTCACGAAGCTACATGCGGCTATAGCCTTGGTCCTTTAGGACTGGTTATTCAGAGCATAAAACTATTGTTGACTGAAACAAAGTTGTGTTAAGAAGTCTAACAATATCGGTGTATTCCTCATAATTTGATTCTACCGATGGGGATCGTGGGTTAAATTGTGGATATAGATAAACTATAGTTATGTAATTTATAAGCTTAGTTTATTCTAGATCGATCTATTAAGATAAGACCGCCTTTTCCTTCTTCAGTAAAATCCGGTAACAATTATGTTCCCCATTCTCTTGCTCGTTGCTGCTTTGGCCAGTATTATTATTTATCTCCGTACCGATAATGATATTTTTGCCCTGTTGGCAGTAGGAATGTCCGTAATTTGTCTGATCTGGGGTTTAGTAATTGCTCATTGGTCGATACACGTATTAGCTTTGTTTGCCGTACTTTACTTAAGTAAGCCAGTTGCTGTAGCGACTCTCGACTCTCGTCGCCGGTAAATTGACAGCACATCAAAAATCAAAATATCAAGTATCAAAAGAAACAACTAATTAGCGATAACTTACAAACCAAGTAGGCTATCGTTTTTTTTCTGACCGGGCTTTTGATCGCAATCAGAATATTTAATGTTCAATATTTAATGCTCAATGTTCAATGCTCAATGCCTACAGTTGGCTCAATAAATCTCTAGACACAATCCATCGTGCAAACTGGTATCGCTCGGTCAAAGCGATCGCTGGGAAACCAGGAGCCGTTGTGGAATTAGCCGGTAAGCCGGTGATTAATTTTGCCAGTAATGACTATCTCGGCTTGGCGGGAGACGAGCGATTAATCG
The DNA here is from genome assembly GCA_038524555.1 of Cyanobacteria bacterium J06623_7. GTDB lineage: Bacteria > Cyanobacteriota > Cyanobacteriia > Cyanobacteriales > Xenococcaceae > Waterburya. The sequence goes on from JBCBIN010000362.1 coordinate 880, forward strand.
CTTCCGCAGTTGAAGCAGTACGGGCTTATGGTACGGGGAGTACGGGGTCACGACTTATAAGTGGACACAAAAAACTACATCAAGAATTAGAACAGGAGATCGCCAATTTAAAGCAAACAGAAGCGGCTTTGGTTTTTAGTTCGGGCTATCTGGCTAACCTAGGCACGATATCGGCGTTAGTCGGACAAAGAGACTTGATTCTCGGGGATGTTTATAATCACTCCAGTCTGAAAAAAGGGGCAATTCTTAGTGGTGCTGCCACGATGGATTATTTACATAACGATATTGCCGATCTGCGAGTCAAGTTAATTACTTATCGCCGCCAGTACCGTCGCTGTCTGATTACTACCGATAGCGTTTTTAGTATGGATGGTGATTTGTGTCCTTTGCCTGAGTTGATGGCGATCGCCTCCGAGTTTGAGTGTATGCTGGCGATCGATGAAGCTCATGGAACGGGTGTATTAGGCCAGAATGGGGCTGGCTGTGTCGAGCATTTTAGCTGTACGGGTCAGCCACTAGTTCAAATTGGTACTCTTAGTAAAGCTATTGGCAGTTTAGGAGGATATGTCGCCGGAAGTGCAGAATTAATCGACTTTTTGCGTAATCGCGCTGCTAGCTGGATTTATACGACGGCTCTTTCTCCCGCCGATACCGCTGCTGCTATTGCCGGGATTAAAATTATCCGACAGGAACCCCAACGCCGCCAACAACTCTGGCACAACATCAATTATCTCAAGCAAAATTTAGCTCACCGAGAACTATTACCTTCAGCATCCTCAATTCTCTGTCTCAATCTTGCTAGTCCCGCAGCAGCATTAGAGCGATCGCAAAAATTGTCAGAAGCGGGTATATTTGCTCCAGCTATCCGTCCGCCTACCGTTCCTACCAGCCGTATTAGATTATCTTTGATGGCGACTCATACCCAAGGGCATTTAGACCGGGTGATCGAGTATTTATAGTCGTTTTAATGATGACACGTCCTAGTTTCTGTATTCTCTGAGTTATTTGTTCGAGGGATTGGGAAACAGGAAACAGGAAACAGGAAACGAGAAGTCGGCTTTAGCAAAAATTTTTCGCGGGCAAGATATAGTTGAACAAACTGCCAAACCAAGCTTTAGATAGGGCGCCGGCTTCCGGGCTGTCAATTACAGTATTAATAAAATCTCGCCATTCAGAATCGTTAGCAGAGATAATCATGCCATAGTGATCGCAGGTAAGAGGTAACTCGGGTACTAGAGGATATTCCACTGCTGGCAGACCTTGTTGTTGAGCCTCGGCGCGGAGTAGAATACCGTCACTAATCATTGCCTCAATTTTTCCCTGCTGTACTGCCTGTATACCTCGATTACGGGCGGTTACACCTCGATAGCCCAATATTGTCGCCTCGGGATAGCGTTCTTTAATGTATCGAGCCGTAGTTGTGTTGGCAATGATGCCCAATACTGCAGCATTTAGGTCGCTATTAGGATTAAGCTGATTTTTTCGACGAACCAAAAATTGGGTTCCTGTGATAAAGAAACCCTTAGAGAAGTTCGTACCCTCTGGAGGCTCGGCGGTAATCGTATTCGGGCCACATTCGAGGTCGATGACTTTATTAGTTAACAAAGAAAAACGATTAGCTGGAATGGATTTTAGCAGTTTGAGGCTTAAAGTATCGCGCTCTAAATGCTTTGTTAGCTGGGATTTTAAGAGGGCAAAAAAGTCCAAACAATATCCCTGTAGGCGATTATTGCTGTCTTTAAAACCAAAGGGAGCAGCATCTTCTCTAATCGCAACTCGCAAAACCCCAGTACGTTGAATCTTACCTAAAGTTGACTCTGCTTTCGCCGTCGTTGTCCATCCGAATAGATAAAAGCAAGTGGTGATCGACAAAATAAAGTTACGATTCATCGCTCTAAAATCCTCAAGACTCTTGACTTATGTTTGAGATATAGTCTCGTTAAAAGTATAAAAGATCGAGCAGATCTGCATAACTGTTTCTTTTTGACCGCGAACTGCTGTTCTTAAAGTAAAATTTAAAGCGATCGCCAATTCAGCATCAATTTACAACAATATTAAGGGTAGAAACTTAGTTTGGGCAAACCTAAATCCTCTGACCAACCCATCATTAAGTTCAAACACTGTACTGCCTGACCGGCTTGACCCTTAACCAAATTATCGATCGCCGACAACACAATTACGCGACCGGTGCGGGAGTCTACCTGAATCCCAATATATGCGAGGTTGGTGCCGCAAGCCCATTTAGTCTGGGGATAGATTCCTTTTCCTAAAACCTTGACGAAGGGAGAAGATTTATAAAAGGCGTTATAAATGGTAATTAAGTCTTCTCGTACTAACCCGGGATCTCTGAGAGTGGCATATACCGTCGATAAAATACCTCTGACCATTGGTATCAGATGGGGCGTAAACTGCACGGTTACTTCCTGCCGTGCCAAAGAGCTACAAATCTGTTCGATTTCCGGGGTATGGCGGTGGCTCGCAACACCATATGCACCTAAGGAACTATCCGCTTCGGCTAAGAGCATATTAATTTTACCCTGACGACCGCCACCAGAAGTCCCAGACTTGGCATCGATAATTAGAGTAGAGGGATCGATTAAACCCTGCTTGAGTAGGGGTGAAATAGCTAGCAAACTAGCAGTAGGATAGCATCCGGGGCAACCAACTAACTGAGACTGTTTAATTTGTTCGCGATGTAGTTCGGGTAAACCATACACGGCAGTTTTTGCTACGTCTAGATCTGTACGTTCCTTCTTATACCAATCGGTGTAGGTAGCCAAATTACTAAAGCGATAGTCCGCAGACAGATCGAGAACCTTGCAGCCTTTGGCAATTAACTTTGGAGCGAGGTCACAGGCTAATCCATTGGGTAAACCTAAAAAGACCGCATCGCAGCGTTCTGCCACTACGTCTAAATCGATTTTTTCTACGGTTAAATCGACGCAATGTTGTAAATGAGGATAAATCGAACCGTATTGTTTTCCCGCACTACTATCGCCACCCAAATAAGCAATATCTACTTGAGGATGTTCCAATAAAAGTCTGACCAATTGGACTCCTCCATATCCTGAAGCACCAATAATTCCAATCGACTTTTTGGCTGTATCGCTCATGTTTTTGCGCCTCTAAATTAACCTTGACCTAAATACTTCCTCTGAAGATCTATAGTTTAAGCACAATTAGCCAAGCTTCTGCAAGAGTTTTTCTCGGCTAAATTTCTTCGTGGCAACAGATTTCCTCTTGTCTTATCTAGGGCGTGTCATCATTTGGGGGGAAGAAAGCTTTTGCAGCGTATTTTTGCGGGATACAAGGAGAAAAATGTTCTGA
>JBCBIN010000363.1:0-4201 GCA_038524555.1 Cyanobacteria bacterium J06623_7
TTTTTAAAATAAAGTTAGTAAAGTTTCAGTCAACTCCGCTTGAGGTCATATGCTTCTATCCGAACCGCTCAAGGTCGAAAAAATTGCGATCGCGATCGATAACTTAGGGTCTAATTTAGTCGGGACTACTATCGTGCAGCTTTCCGATCTCCACTACGATGGTGTAAGACTGAGCGACAATACCTTAGAAAGAGCGATCGCCTTAAGTAACGAGGTTAACCCAGACTTGGTAACGATCACGGGGGACTTTGTTACCGATAATCCCCTACCAATTACGGAACTCGCCAGACGTTTGAGCCAGCTTAAAAGTAGATATGGTGTTTTTGGCTGTTTGGGCAATCACGATCTAATCCCCAAGGGCGCAGGACAGAAAATCATTGCGGCTTTAGCAGCGGTCAATATTAAAATTCTCTGGAATGAAGTTGACTATCCCTTAGGAAGCAATTTAGCGATCGCTGGTTTACCCGATTTCTGGTCGCCCGAATTTAAACCCGCACCAGTATTAGAATCGATTGCGCCGGATACTCCTCGTCTAGTTTTATCCCATAACCCCGACTCTGCCAAAATCCTCCAACAGTGGCGAGTCGATCTTCAGCTATCGGGACATACCCATGGCGGACAAATCGTTATTCCCAACTATGGTCCGGTTGTCTCTCTTTTGCCCAAAATTAGACAGCATGTGCCCAAGGCTTTACGCAATTATCTACCTTATATTAAAGACTGCGCTAAAGTGACCAAAAACTGGAGCTGGTCAGAAGGTTGGCATCAGGTCGGGAAGAATCAGCTATATGTAAATCGTGGTTTGGGGAGCTATCTGCCCGGCAGGATTAACTGTCCTCCAGAAGTTACGGTGATTACTTTGCGCTCAATGTGAATTTAACTCTATTTAGATAAACTAACTTTTAGTCTAAACCAAACTACCTACCGATCGCCCCAGAAGCTAAAGCGGGAAATCTAACTAGATAAAAGGGTGGTTCGGCATCATCTTGGCCGTTATTTAACGGGGGCGAATTTTGTAGTTGGCTAACGGTAACGTAGATATAGTCGTCTGCGCCAAAAGCCATACCGTCTGTCCAGCTTAGTAGGATGTCATCTTGATAGAGAGTTTGATACTCTCCTGTTTCATCGACTACGCCGATCGCATTATCGGTAATGGCAGTAATATAAACATTGCCCGCACCATCAACGGTAATGCCGTCACAAATAGGTTTGTCGCCATAACGTTCCACGCGGCGAGATAATTCTTCCGGAGTCAGAGAGGAATCTAATAAGTCCTCTGTAGCAATACGGTATAAGGAGGTGCCGCTCATGGGTGCATAGTAAACCCACTCATTATTGGGATCGACGGTAATTGGGTTTACGCCTATTTTCGCCGGAGAACCAGCTAAATTGATCACACGCTCATCAACGATTAGGGGTATATCTTCGGGGCGAGTAGAAATATCTCCTTCCAGTACACGACGGGAAAATCCGGTAGTCAGATCGACGACAATTAAAGCCGAATCAGCACCGCCAGCGGTATCGGTAATATAGATGGCGTTGTGGTCTAAATCCACGGCTAAATCGTTTAAAAAAGGGCTTGCGGGAATAATTGGCTGGGGTAAATAGATAATTTGATAAAGCTCATCATTTGCCGTATCCCAACCGACCACTTTCCCCGGTTGTCCCTCTCCGTCGCTGCGATCGAGCATCCAGACTATGCCATTTTCATCGGCGCGTAATCCTAGAACCGTATTTAAGCCAATCCCGGCACTATTGGGTTCCCGACTCCAAGCTTCATTGGGAAAAGGAATAACGCTATTATCATCTAGCACTTCTACCACTCGCAGGGGCGCACCGTAAAACTGATGTTGGCTCATAATAATTCTGCCTTCGGAAGTGACAGCAACATTACCGGGAGGGTGAGCAGCAGGAAATTCAGCCACTACCTCTAATTCATCTGCTAATTCATTCTGAGCAACTACGGGATGATGAACCATTATGGACAATCCGGCTATAGCCACTACGGCGACCAGGTAAATAATGAATTTCTCCAGACGACGAGGATAAGTCTGACTTTGGTAGTTGCTCATATCTGTAACCGAACTAATGTAAACAAGTATTATTGGCTAGTCTGAGAGTTTTTTTGACAGGCTGCTAACAAATCTTGATGTAGTTCTGGGGTATTGGCGACGATCGCTCCCGCGTAGCTATAGTCCTGACATTGCCCCGGAGGTGGGAGGAGTAAACCGTCCATTCCGGTGACGATACAGCCGTTTTCTGCTGCCATAAAAGCCAGTGTTGCACTGTCGATTAACTTGCCTCTTTTCGTAACCCAGCCAATTAGATCGCCAGAAAAAAGACCATTGTAGTTGGGAAATTGAACGGTAGAAGAATAGCAGTTTTCGATATCAATTACGTTGTATTTATCTTCTAGAGCTGGTTTGAGGTGTGCCATCCCCCAGCCAAGTAGAACTGTGGGATGAGGATTGGTAATTTTTAAGCGCTGGCAGTTATCCAAATCATCATCGAGACTGCCTTGATATAAACCCCGACCTTTGATGCTGTAGTAGTAACTGTTTTGAGCGGGAGAAACGGCGATCGCTCCTTGATAGCCTTCGGCGTTGAGGATACTGAGAATAATTTGATAGTTATCAAAACCATCGAGATAGTATTTAGTGCCGTCAATCGGGTCGAGAGTAATTAAATAGCAGTTGCTGCTTAATTCTGTGGAGTCAAAATATTTAGTGTTGCGGGACTGTGCGTATTCCTCGCCATAAAAAGCTAGTTGAGGATATGTGCCTAATAAAGCCACCTCTAGCATCGTTTGAATCGATAAGTCGGCATCGGTGAGGGCGGCGGAAAGTATATTGTCTCCCGCATCTTTGCTGGGTAGCGCCGCAATCTTGGTCTGAATGTGTCGCGCATAACCTGCTGCTGCTCGCAGATGAGGTAAAAGCGTTTGCAGTATTTCATCAGGAGAAGGCTGAGGGGACATGTGGATACCGGCAATGATTGGTTCTTAGAATTTTATCAAAAAGCTTTCGGCTCGCAGTGTCCTATTCCCCGTCAATCACAATCTGTCGGACATAAACAGCTAAGATTTTAAACAGATCTCGATTCACAATAATGTAAATCCAGCAGGTAAATATAAATACTATGTGGCAAGAAATTGCACGCAATATTAGTCAGACAACAGCACGAAAATTTGCGATCGCCGATACCCGTTCCGTTAGCGGTGGCTGTATCAACCAGGGTTATCAGGTTTTGGGCGAGGGGACTAGCTATTTCGTCAAGATCAATAGTGCTACGCGAGTGGAAATGTTTGCCGCCGAAGCCTTAGGATTAGAGCAAATGTATTCCACCAATACGATTACCGTGCCTCAGGTGGTTTGTTGGGGAGTAGCAGAAAATTCGAGCTATATTGTGCTGCAATGGTTGGATTTAGCCAGTGGTGACAAGCAAAGTTGGACAGAAATGGGTCGTCAGCTAGCCGCAATGCATCGTCAGGGTAAGAGCGATCGCTACGGTTGGTCGAGAGACAATACCATTGGTTCGACTCCTCAAATCAATACCTGGATGGATAATTGGGCTGATTTCTTTGCCCACCAGCGTATCGGTTATCAGCTAAAGTTAGCCAATCGTCGGGGCGGCAATTTTACCAATCCGGAAAACATAATTAATGACGTCCGAGAACGGCTAGCCGACCGTCAACCCCAAGCTTCTCTAGTTCATGGCGACCTGTGGTCGGGAAATGCGGCGATCGCTGCTGATGGTGCCCCGATGATTTTCGATCCGGCGGCTTATTATGGCGATCGCGAAACCGATTTGGCAATGACGGAATTATTTGGCGGCTTTCCCAGTGCTTTTTATCGCGGCTATAACGAAGCCTGGGGGTTAGACGATGGTTACGAACAGAGAAAGAATATTTATAATCTCTATCATGTCTTGAATCACTTCAATTTATTTGGTGGAGGCTATGGCAATCAAGCACGCCGCATCATCGCCCAACTTAGATAACTGATGTACTGATATTAGGCAATCATTTCATTTATCTGCTAAGGCTGGTTTGAGGAGAAAACTAATGGCGAATTGCTAATAGCTACCCCAACAAACCAATCTTAATTAACCCAAACTTAGGTTAACAATAGTTCGGACAAAATTTAGTTGTTAGCGAAATAATGGGTGTTTGAGAAATGAGATAGATAAGTTTTTAATGGCT
>JBCBIN010000364.1:0-4185 GCA_038524555.1 Cyanobacteria bacterium J06623_7
GCCCAACGGCACTCAAACCAAAGCTAGCAACAGCAAAACTGCTCCCGCAAAAACTACGGCGACCAAAACTAGTTCGGCTAGTAAAGTATCGGCGAAAAAAGAAGGTGAAGAGCAGTCTTTAGCCTTGTCTACGCAGCCAAGAACCATGCTGCCTCAAAATCGCCCCATCGAGCCTAGCAGTATAGATATAGTTCATACCTATTCTTCCGTTGGTTCGGATCGCCCCGTGTCCAAAGGCACAGTAGAATTTAGCAGCTCCCTCGCCATATCTGGTAATCGTCCTATTGCGGCTAGTACTCTTCAGGTAAGCGACTCTTTCATCATGGGCAAGCGTCCTATTGCTTCTAATGAGTCAGACGATACAGCGGCTTTAATGGGATACCTAGATTAAGATTTTTCGTTGTCATTAATCAACTTATTTAACGTTAGTGCGGTAACTCATAAAGCCAAAATTCTCATATCTCGGCGACAAGTTTTGGTAGAAATGAATTTAACTGCACTTTATATATAACCCTTAAGGTTAAACGGGCGATCGCCAAAAGCGATCGCCTAACATTTTCCGGCTCTGGTCAATTGCTGGTTTTAGTTCCTTTCAGTTATGGCAGAGAGGTCAATTGTTACTCAGCTTGTAATCTATAACAACTAGCTAGCAGTAATTCCGGTAGATTGCTTTGCCATTTCCATAAAAATATCGTGGGTACTGTGAGCGGATTCCCCCTTCTGAGGCTTTCTCTGCATAAAAGTTCCGTCTGGTTGAAGTTCCCAAGCTTTACGATTATCTGCCAGCATCACTCCCAAAATTTCTTGTAGATCGCTGAAAATTTCGGGGCTTTCAATCGGTGCTACAGCTTCCACCCGACGGCTCAAATTACGAGTCATCCAGTCGGCGCTACCAATATATATTTCTTCTTCACCGTTGTTGTGGAAGTAGAAAATGCGAGAATGTTCCAAAAACCTGCCAATGATGCTAACTACGCGAATATTTTTACTTATCTCTGGCAATCCCGGTCGCAGACAGCAGATACCGCGAATAATTAAATCTATTTGTACTCCAGCCTGGGAAGCTTCATAAAGAGTCTGAATTACTTGCTGGTCTACCAGAGAGTTCATTTTGGCAACAATCCTACCGGTCTTACCCTGACGGCAGTTTTCGGCTTCGCGGTTAATCATTTCGATCATGCGACCACGAAGGCTAACGGGGGCAACTAGCAGCTTGCGATAGGATTTTTGTCGAGAGTATCCTGTTAAAAAATTAAACAGATCGGTCAAATCAGCACCTAAATCTTCTCGACAGCTAAGTAGACTCAGGTCAGTATAAATTTTCGCAGTTTTGGGGTTATAGTTTCCCGTACCAATATGTACATAACGACGAATTTTTTCTTTTTCTTGGCGAACTACCAAGGTAATTTTAGTGTGGGTTTTTAGCCCTGTTACGCCATAAACTACATGTACACCCGATTTTTCTAGTTTTTTCGCCCACAGAATATTATTCTCTTCATCAAAACGAGCTTTTAGTTCGACTAGAGCAACCACCTGCTTATTATTTTGCGCTGCTGCGATTAGGGCTTTAACAATTGGCGAGTCTCCAGAAGTACGATAGAGAGTCATTTTTATTGCCAACACATTTGGATCGTATGCCGCTTCGGTGACAAATCGTAGTACGGTGTCGCTAAAAGAATGATACGGATGATGAACTAATAAATCTCCGTGTCGAACAACATTAAAGAAATTTTCTGCCTCAACGCTAGGCTCCCCCTCTTTTTCCTGTAGCCAGCGCAAACGGGGCGGCAACATAGCATTCCAGGGTTTATCCTTGAGATCGGGTAAGGGAATAGACAAAAAAGACATTAAATCGCCGAGGCTCAATAGGCCATTAATGTCATAAACATCGTTTTCTTCTAGAGCTAGCTCGCGGATAATTGTCGATCGCAATTCCGAGGGAATTGAAGCTTCTATTTCTAAACGTACAGAAGACCCCCCAATTCTTCTTTTTTGTAGCTCTTTTTCAATGGCTAAGAGTAAATCATCAGCCTCATCTTCTTCGACGGAAAGATCGGCATTACGAGTGACGCGGAAAGCATAGGATTCGAGAATATTCATCCCTGGAAATAAATATTCCAGATTATGAGTCACAATTTGCTCCATGGGCACTCCCGTCCAAACTCCATTGCCCCGATGCTTTTGGCGTAAATTTTCGGGCAGCGCGACAAAGCGAGGTAAAACCTTGGGAATCTTAACCCGGGCAAACAGCTCACCATCAATTTGCGGATCTTTGAGTACAACTGCCAGATTCAAGCTGAGGTTAGAGATGTAGGGAAATGGGTGGGAGGGATCTACAGCTAAAGGAGTTAGGACAGGGAAAATGTAGTCTTCAAAATAGGTATTGATGTAAGTTCTTTGTTCTTGGTTGAGATCGACATAGTTGAGAATATGAATTCCCGACTTAATCAACTCTTTTTTTAACACCTTTTCAAAGTGCTTATGCTGCTCCTCAAACATCGGCGTCAAAGTTTTAGTAATCGCCTCAAGCTGCTGTTGGGCAGTACGACCATCTGCGGATAGTTTGCTCACTCCTGCTGCCACCTGCTTTTTTAAGGCAGCAACTCGCACCATAAAAAATTCATCCAGGTTAGAGCTAAAGATGGCCATGAACTTGAGGCGTTCGAGCAAAGGTGTTCTCTCATCCATAGCTTCAGATAAGACCCGACGGTTAAACTCTAGCCAGCTCAATTCGCGATTGAAATAATATTTAGGGTCGTTGAGATTAATGGCGTTATCTACAGATTTAGTACTAGTCATGTTGGCGAACCTACCTAAAATAAACTATGGAGAGAGCCGAATAATGTTGGATAAATAAGTCTAATACTAAAAATCTTATCTTCAACGAACAGGCTTGATTCATCTATCTATAGTAGTAAATGCGGAATAAGAATTGTTTAAGAAATATTCTTTGCTACTAAATTAGCGATCGCCAGACAGAAGCTTAATAACTCAAATAAAAATATTCGCAAGAGAATAAATCTCAGACACAGACTTATCATCCTCCCTCGTCGGCTGAGGACAATGCAATTACTACTGATTTGATATAATACATCTGCCTAAACATCAGCTTAATTAAGGTAGTTAGCCATTTATACGCCTCCCCTCGCCCGTTTGATCGAACAGCTACAGCTTTTACCTGGAGTGGGCCCAAAAACAGCCCAGAGACTAGCTCTACACCTAATTAAAAGACCCGATAAAGAAGTTCGGGCTCTCGCTGAAGCTCTAGTTGCAGCCAAACAGCAGGTCGGATTATGTCGGGTTTGTTTTCATCTGTCTGCCGAACCTGTTTGCTCGATCTGTAGCAACAAAAATCGCGATCGCACAACGGTCTGCGTGGTTGCTGATTCTCGAGATACCATTGCCCTTGAAAAGACGAGAGAGTATCGTGGTTTGTATCATGTACTAGGAGGAGTTATTTCTCCTATGGATGGAATTGGCCCCGAGCAGCTCAACATTGAAGCTTTAGTGCGCCGCATTACAAAAGAGAGTATTACAGAGGTAATTTTAGCTATTAGTCCCAGCGTTGAGGGTGAAACCACCACCTTGTATATCAACGGTTTATTGCGTCCTTTTACTAAAGTAACGAGAATTGCCTTTGGCTTACCCATGGGGGGAGATTTAGAATACGCAGACGAAGTTACCCTCGCCCGAGCCTTAGAGGGACGAAGAGAACTAGATTAATTCCTGATTACTGATTATTTGCACTAAAGTATTACCTTCGGTCACGAAGCTACATGCGGCTAAAGCCTTTGTCCTTTAGGACTGTCTTGAGATAACTCATTGTCGTTATGACCATGATATATTGATTAAGATTCGTAAATTGTGTATAAATTGTAAACTTAGCTTTGGCTTGGTAATTAAGAGATAAAAAATTATGAATAGTGAAGGGTGTTTGAGAGTCGGGCAAGAAGCCCCCGAATTTATGGCTACGGCTGTTTTCGACCAAGAATTTAAGACGGTTAAGCTATCTGACTATCGCGGTCAGTACGTGGTCTTATTTTTCTATCCTTTAGACTTTACTTTTGTTTGTCCGACAGAAATTATTGCCTTTAGCGATCGCCACGGAGATTTCAAATCTTTAAATACAGAGATTTTGGGTGTATCGGTTGACAGCGAATTTTCGCACTTAGCTTGGATCCAAAC
>JBCBIN010000365.1:0-4181 GCA_038524555.1 Cyanobacteria bacterium J06623_7
TTGTCAGGCCAAAATTACGCTACCTTGTACTTTCTTGATAGGGATAGTTACTTGTCGAGCTATTTTTCTAGAGATGAGTAATGCTCTAATAAGTTTAAATTTAAGTTTTAGCTGGGTAAAAGCTAACCTGTAGACATGATTTTCTAGTTCAAACTCACACTCATCTTATTTCGGGCGATCGCCAAAAATTGTTCTGCCCAGACGAATTTGCGTAGTCCCAGCCTCAATGGCTAGTGGATAGTCCCCAGACATACCCATGGACAGTTCCGGCATTGATAAACGAGCGTGATTTGTTAGGGCAATATCCCGAGCCAACTGAGCTACTGTCTTAAATGCCTCGGAAGCTTCCATTGCCGATAAACCCCAGGGAAGAATTGTCATCAATCCCTGAATATCTAGCCGTTCAAATCGCTCTAGCTGCGCCAAATCTTGTAATAAACTACCGATCTCCCAACCATATTTATGGGGATCGGGAAGAGGTTTTACCTGAAGAAAAACTTTGGGAGTTAGGTCCATCTCCTTCGCCAAGCGATTAATTCTCTCGGCAAGAGACAGGCTATCTAGAGAATGAATCCAAGTAAAATTTTCAATGACTTTTTTGGCTTTATTTTTTTGAATATGCCCAATAAAATGCCAGCTTACATCGGCTAGATCTTGTAGTGCTGCCTGTTTGACTAATGCCTCTTGAAGACGATTCTCGCCAAAATTTTTAACCCCTGCTTGGTAAGCCTCCCGCATAGGCTCGATGCCAACCTGTTTAGTAATAGCAATTAGCTCCACATTTTGTGGTATCTCCTGCCGAATAGATGCTATTTTCTGCGCAATATGACCATTCATAGGGTCGATTTAACCATTAAAACAACAACAATAACTAAAGAAAGGTTCGCTGATAGATTTTCTGTAGCTGCTGATGCTTTGCGGTTTCACGATCTAACAGAAATCTTCTCAACATACTTTCAATTAACATCCGAGCATCAGTCCTACTAATCGGCTCAAAGGTAAATCCATCGCTGCTGGCAGTCACAGTAAAAAATAAGCGCTGGGCATATAAAGTGGTAAATAATTCTTGGTTATCTTGCAACAGACATATTCTGTAGAGAAGCCCAAAAGTAGGGTGATTCAGATAAACTTCATTAGGTTGATTATTCACTCTATATTTCAATTAATTTTTGCGCGTGACCGAGAATATCTTAAGAATTATACTATTCACCCTTCATTGGTGGAAGTCTAAAGTTACTCATGTGCCTATACTTTCTAATATTTCACAAAAAGTTAAGGCTATCCTATGGCGATCGCCACAGGATAGCCATTTCAAATAGAAGCAACAAGAAAGTATGTACTATAATTCATTATCCTAGTTTCTATTCTCCCAAACCAATAAATTGAAGGATTGGTCAATTAAATTAAGAACGACTATAACAGTCAAATTTTCCCTAGTCATAATCAGTAGAGCTAGATAGAATATAGCTTCATTGCCGATGAGATGCGTATCAATTCTCTTGCTGTATACTGCTCTGCATAGCTGTATATAGAGTAATATCGGCTAACAAAGCAAAAATAAACGCTATATGTAGTAAGACTTGAGCTATAGTAGACGAAGCAAACGCTACTTGAATTTCACCAGCCAAGCCATCATCATCTAGATGAGGATTTGAAAACGGGATAGCGTCTGTTAATTAGTTTAAAATTCAGCTTCAGAGTATATGCAGCCAATCTCTTCGTTAACCAGCAATCCCGCATTATTAGCAGATGCGAATGAGTCTCTTGCACCCTCAAGTTCTGTTTCGGCAAGAGTCGATGCGAGCAGAATCGATAATCAAGCTTCTCAACCCGCCGGAGATTTAACCGCTACGTCTATTTTCGTCGTTAGAAGAGATGGTTCTCACACTGCTCTAGATATTACTAGAATTCGCGCTGTAGTTGAATGGGCTTGTGTTGGGCAAAATGTTAATCCCATTACCCTGGAAGCTGGATTGACAACTAGATTGCGAAATGGGGTTACCACTAGAGAGATTCAAGACAATCTGATTGATTGTGCCTTGGGCATGTGTAGCCCCGATGAACCAGCCTGGCGTTATGTGGCGGGTAGGCTACATGTTTGGAGTTTGTGGAAAGATACTCAGGTAAACCGGGGATTTGGTTATGGTGACTATCCGCGGTTAGTACAGTATCAGGTAGCAGCAGAACGTTACGATCGCCATATTCTCAAGTATTCTGAAGCAGAATTAGCCGAGGCGGGGAGCTGGATTAATCGGGATTGGGATAAAGACTATGATTACGCCGGAGCCGTACTGTTAACCAAACGCTATTTGCTCGTCGATGAGCTACCCCAAGAAGCCTTTTTAACCTGTGCCCTACTTTTAGCCGTCAATGAAAAGCCGCAAGTGAGGTTGGAGGTAGCCAGAGCTTTTTATGAAGCGATCGCCCAACGTAAGATTTCTTTAGCCACACCGATTTTAGCTAACCTGAGAATTCCCAACGGTTCTTTGAGTAGCTGCTTTATTATCGGCATGGACGATAACCTTGAAAGTATATTTGAAGAAATTACTAACGCCGCGCGGATTTCCAAAAATGGAGGTGGTGTGGGGGTAAACGTCAGTCGGATTCGTGCCACGGGTAGCTGGGTAATGGGTAAAGACAATGCTTCTGGGGGAGTAATTCCCTGGATTAAGTTACTCAACGATACAGCGATCGCGGTTAACCAAGGTGGGCGTAGAGCGGGAGCGGTAACCATTGGCTTAGATATCTGGCATCTAGACGTACCGGAGTTTCTAGAAATGCAGGCAGAAAATGGCGATCGCCGTCGTAAAGCTTATGATGTCTTTCCCCAATTGGTAATTGTCGATGAGTTTATGCGTCGGGTAGAGGCAAAAGAAACTTGGACGCTAGTAGATCCCTATGAGGTGAAGCAGCAGCTAGGAATCGAACTGGCAGAACAGTGGGGAGATGGCTTTACCAGTGCCTACGCACAAATTGAAGCGGAATTAGGCAACAAGATTCAGCTTTACAAGCAAGTAGATGCCCGCGAACTATTTAAGCACGTGATGCGGAGCCAGATAGAAACGGGAATGCCCTATATGGCGTTCAAAGATACGATCAATCGTGCCAACCCCAATAAGCACGCTGGCTATATTCCTGGAGTTAACCTCTGCTGCGAAAGTTTTAGTAATGTCAAGCCGGGTTTAGAAGCCCACTGTTGTAATTTAGTATCTCTCAACCTAGCTAACGTCGATGAAGCAGATATTGCGGCGATGGCACAGCTAGCGGTACGGATTCTCGATAACACCATCGATATTACCCAACCTCCTTTTAAAGACAGCAAAACTCATAACGACAGATACCGTACTATTGGAGTTGGTTGTATGGGATTAGCCGACTGGCTAGCAAAACGGCATCTAAACTATCAAAGTCTTCAGGAAATTAGCCAGCTATTTGAAGAAGTCGCTTATTCCTGTACTCAAGCCTCAATGGAACTAGCTCGTGAGCGTGGTGCCTATGCTGCTTTTGCGGATAGCGAATGGAGTCAGGGTAAATTATTAGGCTCTAAGTCTCTAGCAGAAATTTTACCTCTAACGGAGAATCAAGAACGTTGGGTACAGCTAGCCCAAGATGTTCAAACCTATGGTATTCGTAATTCTCACATTACGGCGATCGCGCCTAATACTTCTTCTTCCCTAGTACAGGGATGTACCGCTAGTATTTTACCGGCATACAGTAAATTCTTTTATGACAAATGGGCTAAGGGTACAGTGCCGATCGCACCACCCTTTATTGAAGACTGTTTTTGGTTCTATCGTGAAAACAAGAGCCTCGACCAAAAAATTGTGGTTAAAGCCGTAGCGACAATGCAGCAGTGGATCGATACAGGAATTTCTATGGAGTTGTTATTTAACCTCAATCAGGGCGTATATTTCCCCGATGAGCCAGATAGAGCCGTCAAAGCCAAGGATATTTATGAGACTTTGGTTATGGCGTGGAAAGAAGGCTGTAAAGCGATATATTATGTCCGCACCGTACAAAAAGATGATTTCAAAGAGTCTAGTGAGGGCTGTGCCGCTTGTGCTAATTAATTAGCCATGCATAAGCTAAATTAATCAACTAGATATAAGCTAATTTAGAACTGGCATCAATATAACTACTTGCCGACAAACTCAATAGAAAAACTAAATTATTCTAAATTA
>JBCBIN010000366.1:0-4169 GCA_038524555.1 Cyanobacteria bacterium J06623_7
GAAGATCTATGTGTCCAGTGTTTGAATTTAAGCACAAGATTGGCGATCTCTCCCGGTTACGGCTCTATAGTTACGTTATCTTAGAAGATAAGAAAATTTTATTTAAAAGTAGCCATGAAAAGATTAGTGCTGCTGTGCTTATTTGTTCTGGGAATTGGTTTTGCCCTCTTCAATTTTAAAGGACTGGCACAACAAGGAGAGTTTGACTCTATTATTTTAGATTTTAAAGAAGATGTGCCGATTGAAACTATTAGTAAGGAGGTACAACGGCTCTCGTTTAAATATAATCAAAGAGTCGATTTAAACAGTGTCTTCTCGATTAACGATCGCATTTATATTGTCGAAGGGGATAAACGAGTTTTACAAGAACTAAGGCGATCGCCTTTGAGTAAAGAGACAGAATATATTGAAGCTAACTATCTCTATCACACCACCGCCGTTCCTAACGATCCACAGTACAACAAGCAGTGGAACTTTAGAGATATTAATCTTGAACAGGCTTGGGACGAAACTAAAGGTGCGGGAGTGACTGTAGCGGTAATCGATACGGGAGTTAGTAAAGTACCCGATCTCAAATCGACCAAATTCGTCAAAGGCTATGATTTTGTTAATAACAAAGACGATGCTAGCGATGACAACGGACACGGTACTCATGTAGCCGGAACGATTGCCCAATCTACCAACAACGGCTATGGCGTGGCGGGAATTGCCTACGAAGCCAGCATTATGCCCCTAAAAGTTTTATCTGGTAGTGGTGGCGGAACCATCTCTGATATTGCCGAAGCAATTAAATTTGCCGCCGATAACGGTGCTGACGTGATTAATATGAGCCTCGGCGGTGGCGGCGCGAGCAACATGATGGAAGAAGCCATCAAATATGCCTCTAGAAAAGGTGTGGTAATTATTGCGGCGGCGGGTAATGAGGGCAGTAATTCATCTTCCTACCCCGCCCGCTATCCCGATGTTATTAGCGTCTCGGCGACTAATGCGGCAGGAGATAAAACTGGCTATTCTAACTTTGGTGCAGGTGTGGATATTTCCGCTCCCGGTGGTGAAGGCATGAACGAATCTGGCAGTATTTGGCAAAATACAATTAATCCCAATCCCAATGAGGCAGAATCTTCCGTATTTGCGGGTTTTCAGGGGACTAGCATGGCGGCTCCTCACGTTGCTGGCGTAGCAGCTCTAATTCGTTCTACGGGGATTGATTCTCCTGATGAAGTGCGCGATATTCTCAAGCAGTCTGCTCGTAAGGTAGAAGAAGACCACCTCAATCACTTTGGTTCGGGTCGTTTGGATGCGAATGCGGCGGTACAAATGGCGCTTAAGGGCAAAATTACCTTTAATGATTTCTTCCGTTGGTTGCGTAAGAGTGGCTATCTAAACCTCGGTTTCTGGATCGATGGTGGTGCGGTGGCGTTACTGCCCAAGTTAGGCATGGTGATTGGTTCTTACCTCTTGGCTTGGTTATTACGTACTTATTTACCCATGACTCTCGCCTTAAATACCGGTCTAATCTTCGGCAGTTCTGGTTTATTCTTTTTGCAGGGACTTTACTGGTTCGATCTACCTCAATGGCCGATGCGTCTATTTGGCAGTTCTTTACCAGAGTTAGGTAACGTCGTATTTGGCAATTCTAATCTTAACCCTTTGTTTGCCAGCGCCTTGATTCCGTTCATTCTCACTGCCCTACTGCTTAATTCCGGCCTCAAATGGTTTGCCATCGGCTCTAGTATTGGGGTAGCAGCCTGTTTGGGAGTAAGCGCCTTTACCGATCCTGGTATTTGGCTTTTGGGTAGTGGCGCGATCGCTCGTACTTATCTAATTATCAATGCTTCACTCTGTATTGGTTTAGCCTATCTCAGTAGCCAAAAAGATTCTCAAACAGCGTAAAGTGAGCTTTAGCCCAAGGTAAATTAAACTACGGGCGGACAAATACTGACAAATATTATTACACTAGGGTTTGACATGTGTCAGACCCTTACTTATGAGCGATAAATTGAGATGAACGTAACAGGAAAGATTGCTAAAAAAGGATTTGGCTTTGGTACTTGGGCTTTAGTCGCAGATGATGGTACCACCTACGAATTAAAAGATGCCGCCGACGAACTCAAGCAGGAAGGTATCAAAGTAAAAATTACCGGGAAAATTCGCGATGATGTCATGACGATGGCCATGATTGGTGCGGTGCTAGAAGTAGAATCCTATCAACTGCTGTAGAAGTGCTGACAGTAGCGCTAATTAATATCTACAGATTAAATCTACAGATTAAAATTTGGCAGCCAACGATATTTACCTAAATCTACTTTGCCGTTGGGCTTAAATTCTACTCCTTCTTCTTCCAGCAAAACTTTTTGTAGATAGTCTCCGCCCTGTCTGTTAAAAGAATAAGATATTTCACCTTTAGCATTAATTACCCTGTGCCAGGGGATATCATCGGCGATCTGGACTCTAAATAAGGCATAGCCCACCAAACGAGCCTTACCATATAGACCAGCTAGATCGGCAATCTGTCCGTAGGTAGCGACTCGACCATAAGGAATCTGACGCACGGTGGTATAAATGCGATCGTAATTAGACATTGGGAGCTTAATCTAGATTAGCTTTGTTCTTATTTATTAGTTTTTAGCTATCAGCTATCAGCTTGAGACAAAAAGTCGATCTTATTGCTCAGTAACACCCACTCTTCTAAGCTTAAGTCTTCGGCACGACATTGAGTATTAAAGCCCAAGCTTTCTAAAATAGACGTTAGTTCGGCTGTTTTCATCAGGCTAGTCAAATTATTACGCAGCATTTTACGGCGACTGGCAAAGCCTAACTTAATTAAGGTTTCGAGCTGTTTGGGATTATTAGCTGCTTGTTCTAACTGTCGCGGACGCAAACGGATAACGACAGAATCAACTTTTGGTCGGGGATAAAAGGCTCTGGCTGGCACCTCACAGATTAATTCGCAGCTAGCCAAATATTGAACGCGGATTGATAAGGCACCATAGGCTTTGGTTCCGGGAGTGGCAACGAGACGATCGCCGACCTCTTTTTGGACGAGCAGCACGATGGAGTCATACTGCTGGGGGGCAGGAGTAGCAATTTTGCCCAATAACTTGGCGATGATGGGGCCAGTAATATTGTAGGGAATATTAGCCACCACTTTATTCGGATTTTGAAAGCGAGGAAAATCTTGGAGAAAAGGAGTCAAATCGGATTTTAAAAAATCATTTTGAATTAACAAAAAGTTATCTCGATCGCCGTATTGCTGCACGAGCTTTTTACATAAATCGCGATCGATTTCCACTGCTACTAAAGCCCCAACCTGGGACAATAACCGGCTAGTCAAATTACCGGTTCCCGGGCCAATTTCGAGAATGCGATCACCCTGGGTTAACTCCGCTGCTAAAATAATCTGCGCCAACACATCATCATCTCTAAGCCAGTGCTGTCCAAACTGCTTGCGGGGTCTAAAGCTACGTCTTTGAGAGTTACGAGGAGTCATGTAAAAAAGTAATGAAGTGAGAGATAAGGAGCAAGAAATTAGGGGAACAACTTACGGCGCTTTTCATGATAAGTAGACCCTAAATATAGAATTAACTAAAAAGGGCTTAAGGATTATAACTTATGGCTGATAGCTGCGAGCTAGCCAGTTTAAAACTTAGTCTATCCAACTAAAAACGACTGTAAGACTTTAGCTAAAAACGACAGTTTTATTGTCGTATACGAGGACGCGGTTTTGTAGGTGTAGCCTGACAGCGCGAGATAGCACCAGTCTCTCTAGATCTTTACCCTTGCGAATTAAGTCCTTAACCGTATCTTGGTGATTTACCCGGACTACTTCCTGTTCGATAATTGGCCCTTCATCCAAATCTTTAGTTACATAATGAGCAGTAGCGCCAATAATTTTTACTCCCCTTGCATGGGCGCGATGATAGGGTTTAGCTCCCGGAAAAGCCGGCAAAAATGAGTGGTGAATATTGATAATGTTAGGAAATTTTGCCACCAAATTGGGGCTTAAAATCTGCATGTATTTTGCCAAAACCACTAAATCTATTCCATAGTTACTCAAAAGCTCTAGCTGTTTTGCTTCCTGTTCAGCTTTATTTTCCTGCGTAATTGGTAAATGATAAAAGTCGAGGTCAAACTGTTGGGAGATCGCCTCAAAATGGGGATGATTGCTG
>JBCBIN010000367.1:0-4169 GCA_038524555.1 Cyanobacteria bacterium J06623_7
GTGACGATCCTTGGGTAGACAAAATTCACAACTTGATGGAACAGGTTGATACCTACATTCCTACTCCAGAACGTGAAATTGACAAGCCTTTCTTGATGGCGGTGGAAGATGTATTCTCCATTACTGGTCGTGGTACTGTTGCGACTGGTCGTATCGAACGTGGTGTAGTTAAAGTCGGTGAAACTATCGAAATCGTTGGTATTCGCGACACTCGCAGCACCACCGTAACTGGTGTCGAAATGTTCCAAAAGACTCTCGATGAAGGTATGGCTGGAGACAACGTGGGTGTACTACTCCGTGGTGTACAGAAAGAAGATATCGAGCGCGGTATGGTTTTGGCTAAACCTGGTTCGATTACTCCTCATACTGAATTTGAAGGCGAAGTTTATGTTCTAACCAAAGAAGAAGGCGGTCGTCACACTCCTTTCTTCAAAAACTACCGTCCTCAGTTCTATGTTCGTACAACTGATGTAACTGGTACAATCACTGACTACACTGCCGATGACGGTAGTGCTGTAGAAATGGTTATGCCTGGCGATCGCATCAAAATGAACGTAGAGCTAATTAACCCCATTGCGATCGAGCAAGGAATGCGTTTTGCAATTCGCGAAGGTGGTCGCACTATTGGTGCGGGTGTAGTTTCTAAGATTATTAAGTAGTCCTGAGGACAACTTATTTAGAACCAACAACCTAGACTATGGGAGTAGATTTTGTTAGTTGTTTGAATCTCTAGCAGCGTCTTCTCCCTAGTTTTTGTGAGATAATAGGCAAAGACAAGAATTTTAACCTGTCTGCCAGGCTCGATATTCCCCTGACTAACCGTACCTCGACAATTAATATGGCAACGATTCAGCAACAGAAAATCCGCATTCGCCTCAAAGCTTTTGACCAGCGCTTACTCGATACATCCTGTGAAAAAATAGTTGATACTGCGAACAGAACTAACGCTTCGGCAGTTGGTCCCATTCCCTTACCGACTAAACGAAAAATTTATTGTGTTTTGCGATCGCCTCACGTTGATAAAGATTCCCGCGAGCATTTCGAGACCCGCACTCACCGTCGCATTATTGATATTTATAAACCCTCTTCTAAAACTATTGATGCTTTGATGAAGTTGGATTTACCGGCTGGGGTAGATATTGAAGTCAAACTATAGAACTTAACATCGCGAAGGCAATGTTATTAACCCTTGGTAAATTCTGTTTCCAGGGGTATTTTGTTAGTATTTTGCTCAATGTATTAGACCGAAAAATCCGTTAAAGTAAGTAAATAGCAGTAATAAACTTATTTTTAAAGCTTAGATGGCATCTTCTTCAATTGCAGTTAGAGAGTTACCTTTATTTCCCCTTCCGGAAGTAGTTTTATTTCCCAGCCGTCCTTTACCTCTTCACATTTTCGAGTATCGATATCGAATAATGATGAATACGATTCTCGAACACGATCGCCGTTTCGGAGTTTTATCAATCGATCCAGCGACGGGAAAAATTGCCGAATATGGCTGCTGTGCGGAAATACTGCACTTTCAACGACTGCCAGACGACCGAATGAAGATGCTCAGTTTTGGTCAGCAGCGCTTTAGAGTTCTAGAATACGTGCGAGAAAAGCCCTATCGAGTGGGTTTAGTCGAGTGGGTTGAAGATAAAGCCTCAACTGAAGATTTAAGCCCGATGGCAACGGAGGTTGAAGCCTTGTTAAGGGATGTGGTACATCTCTCTGCCAAGTTAACTAGCCAAAAAATAGAGCTGCCGGAAGATTTGCCGGATTCACCAACAGAACTATCTTACTGGGTTGCCAGCAATTTATATGGTGTGGCTTCAGAGCAGCAAGCACTATTAGAAATGCAGGATACTCTAGAACGTCTACAGCGAGAACAAGAGATATTAAGTTCCACTCGCAACCATTTAGCAGCACGGACTGCTTTAAAAGACGCCCTAGACGATTAAAGGGTGTCATCAGTGAGAGGAAGGGAATTGAGCTCGCCTTTAATCTCTGTGGTAGTCGGCAACAAATTATAATTACCAAAAATCTTTAAAACTTCCGTACAGCTAGCTAACTCGGTTAGAGCTTCGTTAACGATTGGCGTCTGGGAGTTTTCTTCTAGATCGACAAAAAAGATATACTCTCCTAAAGAACGCTTGCTGGGACGAGACTCAATTTTACTGAGATTGATATTACGCTCGGCAAAAATAGCGAGCGCCTTGACTAAAGCACCAGGAGCATTCTGCGGCAGACTAAAAGCTAGTGAAAGGTGACTACCATTATCGCTAACGGTAGAGCTAATCACCCAAAAGCGAGTGCAGTTATCGGGACGGTCTTTAATATCTGACTGTAGTAACGGTACTTGATATAGCTGAGCGGCTCTGGGTGCCGATACGGCAGCGGCAGTGGGATCTGACTGAAGATACTTGATGCCCTCCGTCGTCGAGGAGGTGGCTGCTAACCGTGCTTGGGGTAGATGCCGAGCGAGCCACTGTTGACACTGAGCTAAACCCTGGGGATGAGAATATACCGTTTTAATATCTGCGAGAGAAGCAGCATATGATAGCAGTCCATGAGCAATGGGAATTGTCAGCTCGTGATGGATATAAAGACTAGAGCGCCACAAAGCGTCGAGAACAACCGTGACGCTACCTTCGATTGAGTTTTCAATTGGCACTACCGCGTAGTTTGTGTCGCCGGAGAATGCCGACTGCATCGCCACGGCAATACTAGGATATGGCTTTAGCTTAGTTTCCTGCTCTTTTGTACTAGATAGCCAGTCAGCATATGCTAATGCTGCTGTCTCCGAGTTAGTGCCTGTAGGGCCGAGGTAGGCGATAGATAGCTTCATGGCAACCTCCAAATATCGACATAAAAATACAGCAAAAGTATTATTTGTTTACAAACAAACAGTATGGTCACGAAATGTAACCTAAGCTTAATAATATAGACAACAGTTTAGTAATCTTACGCAATGTACGTAAATTTTCGCGCTTCCGAGTCAGTCCAGATATCTGTGAATAACCGAGCAGCGCCAATCCAGCACTATTTGCGTCAGCCTAGCAGATTGGTTAAGACGATAGCCGAACCGCAGTTCGTCAAGCAGATATCAGCTGATTTATACGACCTTAAGATGCGGCCCATCGACTTTATGGAAATATACCATTTTCAACCGATTGTGCGGCTCAAAGTTTGGTCAGGTTCCGGCAGCAGCGTTTATTTACAGTCAGAAGATTGCCAGATTAAAGGTAATGACTATATCAATGATCGCTTTACCCTCCAGCTTAAAGGAGTTTTATGTCCTCGCCAACAAGATGGTTTTACGGTTCTTGAGGGGCAGGCAGATTTAGAGGTCAAAGTAGAATTACCCGCAGCGCTCATGCTCACTCCCCGACCTTTATTAGAAAAAACGGGGAACAAATTGCTCAAAAGCGTGCTGGGTAGAATTAAGCACAAGCTATTGACACAGTTGGTACGGGAATATGCTAATTGGGCATCTCAGGAGGAAACAACTCAATCTCGAACTGAATCTAGCACGGCCAAATTATCCGCCGATCTAGGATGTTAGTTGAGATTTGATTTAGTCTATGCAGGTTGTTTAACAACCGCCGTCCCCACGGCTATAGAGTGGGTGGAATCAAAACCTGGTCGATGGGAATTACCAGAGCATTATCGGCAGCTAGAGGAGTGCTAGCGGTAGCATTGTTGAGCTTAACTGTAATTTCATCTCCTTTTCCTTCTTCGCCCGAAATCTCAATCACATTACTTTCGAGCATGGTTAATACTCCACGGCGCTTGATATCGTCTTCGTTAATGTCGCCAACCACAACATGATATTTTAAAACTTGTTCCAGAATTTCAGGCTGAGATAGTTTTTCTTTTAGTTCCGGTGACAGGGCGGCAAAAGCTGCTTCTGTGGGGGCAAAAACTGTTAATCTCTCTTCTCCTTCGAGAGTATCTACTAATTCTGTAGTTTGTAGACTGCTGTTAAAAGTTGCAAACTCATCATTAACTGACAATAGCTCGCTGAGGGGCACCGCTTCGCTAGATTCAAAACTATATGCTTGAGGCGTGAAAAAGCTAGCAGATGGATAATAATAAAACGGAGATTGAGCTCCTACTGTCCTAACACAGGCGAAGGTAGAACCTGCGAGTAACGCTACTACGGTTAGCCTTTTCGGAAAAGGCTA
>JBCBIN010000368.1:0-4157 GCA_038524555.1 Cyanobacteria bacterium J06623_7
GACCGTCTAACCCTACATAAAACAGAGATAGATTTAAAAGAATTAATTACGACTACTGCCAACCAATTTAAGATTGCCGCTACCGCTCGGGGAATCGAGCTGGTTCAGCAGCTACCAGAAAAGAATCAACTGATATTAGTCGATGTCAATCTGCTTCAAAGAGCGATCGAAAATCTACTTTCTAATGCCCTCAAATTTTCTTTTGCCCAAAGCAAAATCGTTATTCAGCTAAGTTATGACCCCGTATCGGCAACTAACCGCGAAAACCGTGATCGCGTACAAATTAGAGTGCTTGATGAAGGTATCGGCATCAAACCAGAATTACGCCAGCAAGTTTTTGAAGCTTACAACACCGGCACCTATGCTCGTAATGTCAACCAAATTGGCTTGGGACTGCATTTCTGTCGGATGGTAATTAAGGCTCACCAAGGAAAAATCCTCATCGAGGACAACAAACCTCAAGGCACAATTATGGCGATCGACCTCCCCCTAAGCGCTGACTAACTCTTAACTCCTAATTTCTCACTTTTTGCTTCTAACTGATTACTTATTTTTGGAGATCGCTTTCCCGAACTAAACCAGCGAAAATAGCTGGAGGTAAGGAATTCTTTAATCGGGAATAAAATAAAGGTAATCGGGTTAATCGTCACGATAATATTGCGCACGTCTCGCTTAGCCAGATTGACAATCTGCTGGGCAACCCAATTGGCAGACATAATGCCTGCGGGATTGAGATGGCTCTTAAATGGCCCGAGAATTAGCTTCCGTACCACACAGGGAGCATCCAAACGGCGTAGAGTAACCAACTCACCGATCGCTCTCTTACTTAGCTCGTAGAGGGGACTAAAGGCCGGATTTACTTCGGCTTCGGAAGTGTTGACCCAAACTTCTTTTCGCACCATGTCGCGATCGCTCTTAACGGTCTGGAAAAATAACTCCATTAACCGTAGAGTCGCAAAAGTATTAACTTCGTAAGATTTGGAGATCGCCGTTTCATCTCGCTGCCCGTGGACATTAACCCCGTGGTTGAGAACCAAAATATCAATCTTTTGTAGTCGCGAGCGCAATTCGGCCTCTTGTCCTGTCTGCCAAACTAGAGTCTCGATAGGGACTTCCCGACCGGCCAGATCTAAAACTATCTCCCGATCGCTAGAAGTTAGGGCAGTAACTTTGGCCCCAGCCAGATGTAGTTGAGTCAATAAAGCTTGACCAAGGGTTCCCGATGCCCCGGTTACGGCAATGCGCTTATTTTTTAATGATAGAGCCGTACCCATCAGCTTATCGACTAAAGTTAAGGTGCCCGAAAAATAAGCATCCTGATTATCAAAATGATGTCGCCAATGGTAAGGACGATTAACAAACCAGCGAGAGGGCAAGCTAGTAAATTCTCCCGGTCGATGGGTCACGTCGGTAAGTTCGTCTATCATTGGTACACCAAAGCCACGAGCGATCGCTCCCAACAAGAAGGCAAAGGTATACAGCGAACCCGTCCACACGGCCCAGCTAGGAGCAAAATTCCAGCCTTGAGTAAGTTGCCAGGGTAAGACGCTAAGGGTCAACATGACGAGAGATTCGGGAACATCGTTATACCAGTGCGCCCGACGATAAATATCTTCACTCACTACCGATAAATCTCGGCGAAAAACCTTGTGATGCCAGACATGTAAACGATATAAAGGCTGCCAAAGATGAGACAGGGTATGATACAAATCTCTCACTAACTCCACCCACAGCACTGAGGCTAGGGCGATCGCCAACCCGGCAACCCAACTGTTAATCATATGGTTGATGTAACTTCAACTAAGTTTAAAAAAATTAAATTATTTCTGTTATCTACTGTAACCAAAAACCCGTCTGAGAACCAATAATTCAGCAATCCTGCCCAGAGCTAGTTAAAATTTGGTCAAGAAAGTTTACACTTTTCGCTACAATTGAGTCCAGAGCAAACAATAATTAACCCCGCTGCTGATTTGCGAATTGAGCGGTGCGCTCTATTTAGATTTTGAGCATAGCGGTAGATTTTAGGCATACATTATGGCAGAGAATTATTGGTCAAAAAAGGAATCAGACTCAGATTTAACGCCGATTAATTCTCTCTTATCTGAATTAACCGATCCAGAAACTGCCGAGGAAGAGTTTAGGGCAGATTTTTTTCAGGGCTTAGCCGGTCGTCGACGCAAAGCGGCACTGCTTCTGGTGACAGTTTGGCTAGTCATAATTGGTCTACATCTAGTCAGTTGGGGCATCTGGCTAGTCTATGGTTTTACATCCTTAGCTGGAATTCAAATACTGCGTTATTTATTTGCCAAACCTGATTCTGTTCCCCCTGCCCTCAAAGATGATGCTCTAGAGAATGCTCCCCGTATATCCCTGCTGGTAGCAGCAAAAAATGAAGAAGTAGTAATTGCCGATCTGGTGGCGATGCTCTGTAATCTCGATTATCCTGCCGATAAGTATGAAGTCTGGGCGATCGACGATCGCAGTACCGACAACACTGCCGCTATTTTAGATCGACTGACCCAAGAATACCCCCAACTTAAAGTCGTCCATCGTGGCGCAAATGCAGGCGGTGGTAAATCGGGAGCCCTCAATCAGGTGATTCCCCAGACTTTTGGCGATATTATTGGCGTATTTGATGCCGATGCCAAGGTTTCTCCCGATCTATTAAGACGGGTAGTACCCCTATTTGATAATTCGCAGATGGGTGCCGTGCAGGTACGAAAAGCGATCGCCAATGCCAGAGAAAATTTTTGGACGAAAGGACAGGCAACGGAAATGGCTCTTGATAGCTACGTACAGCAACAGCGTATTGCCGTGGGTGGGATTGGCGAGTTGAGGGGGAACGGCCAATTTGTTAGTCGTACTGCTCTTCATAGCTGTGGTGGCTGGAATGAAGAAACTATTACCGATGATTTAGATTTAACTATCCGGCTACATCTTGACAACTGGAAAATTGGCTTTTTGCTCACCCCTCCCGTTTTAGAAGAAGGAGTAACTCAAGCTTATTCATTGTGGCATCAGCGCAACCGCTGGGCAGAAGGTGGCTATCAGCGCTATCTCGACTACTGGCGCTACATTTTCCGTACTCCCATGGGCTTCGGTAAGCGGCTCGATCTACTCTGTTGGATGTTACTGCAATACATTGTTCCTGCGGCTAATGTCCCCGATGGCTTGATGGCGATCGCCCGTCATCGTCTGCCGGTTTTAAGCCCCGTTACTGCCTTACTGTTTGCTTGGGGTTTTATTGGTATGTTTCGTGGTTTGAGTCGGATTCAAGCTGCTACGGGAAATTCCGTTAAAACAGGCGATATTTTTCAGATTGCCGGTCAATCTTTGCGGGGGGTAGTTTATATGCTTCACTGGCAGGTTGTTCTGTTTAGCGTTACAGCCAGAATGTCAGTCCGACCCAAGCGTTTGAAATGGGTTAAAACCGTTCATGGGGGCAATACTAGCCCAAACATATAGCTAGAAACCGGGCAAATCGAAAATATTAGGAGCGCAAAGCAGGAGCCAAAAAATCAACCAGTTTGGAGACGGTATTTTCCATCGTCTCGGGGCTATCATCCTGAATTAATGAGCCAGGCTTTTTCGCTTCGTTTAATACCCTCAGAAGTACGGCAATGACTAAATCTAGCTTCCAGGTTAGTTCTGTACGAGATAGATCCGGTAGCGATCTCCCCAAGGCATCCAGAAAAGCTTCTTGACTATCTTTAAACTCCTGTTCGGCAATTTGTCGCACGGGGTCGGGTTCCAAACGACAGCGACCCATAAAGCGGGCACAGTTAATGCTGCGATCGCCACTATTGGGAATTACTTCTAGAGCGGGAGTTAAAAATGCTTTGAGAATTAGTTCGACACTAGGATGCTGAAATTCTGCCTGATATTGCTGGAGTTGTTTCAATTGACCCCGAACTATGGGCTCGGCTGTCCTGCCAATGACGGCACGGAATAATCCTTCCTTAGAACCAAAGTGGTAATTAACCGCCGATAAGTTAACCTCTGCCGCGCGAATCACGCTACGTAAAGACGTTCCGGCAAACCCATTTTCTGCAAACAGCTTTTCCCCCACATTCAAAATCTGTTCTTTGGTATCGGCAGAATTCGAATGTGGGGGAAAAGCTGTTTGCAGAAAATGGGTTTGCCGGAACGTCTTTACG
>JBCBIN010000369.1:0-4151 GCA_038524555.1 Cyanobacteria bacterium J06623_7
GTCGCGATCATAATTTCCAATTTACATTTGAAATTCATACTGAATTTACTTATCAAGGTGGAGAAACATTTAACTTTAGTGGAGATGATGATGTCTGGGTTTATATCAATGGCGAAAAAGTTATTGATATCGGTGGTGTCCACGGTAAAACAAATGCCAGCGTCAATCTTGACTCATTAGGTCTGATACAAGGAGAAACCTACGATTTAGATTTCTTTTTTGCCGAGAGACATGTAACTCAATCCAATTTTAAAATCGAGACTACGATCCAGTTAGAAACTGCACCTGATCCGAACGCTGATGATGATAATGATGGCATTTCTAACATTTTAGAAGGTTTCGAAACGGAAGTTGATAGTGATGGTGATGGAACTCCAGACTATCTAGATGAAGATAGTGATAATAATGGCATTCCCGATTCAGAAGAGGTCGGAACAGTTGCAGACCCCTCAGATAGTGATGGTGATGGAACTCCCAACTTCCAAGATGATGATGATGATGGCAACGGAATTCCAGATGTAGACGAAATTGGAGACGATCCAGCCGATCCGACAAATACTGATAGTACAGATTTACCCGACTACCAGGATACCGATGATGATAATGATGGAATTCTAGATGTAGATGAAATTGGTGATAATGCCTCAGATCCGACGGATACAGACGGCGATGGTACAGATGATTATCACGACCTAGATAGTGATGGCGACACCATACCGGATTCTGTTGAAACTAATGATGATTTTGATGGAGACAGTATTCCGAACTTCCAAGATCCAGATAGTGACGGCGATAGCATACCGGATTCTACTGAAACTGCTAATGATTCTGAGCTGGATGATGATAGCGATCCCAATTTCTTAGACGAGGATAGCGATGGCGACGGTATTCCCGACTATAACGAGGAACAGTCCGATTCTAACGATCCTGGAAACGAACCTGATGTCGAATCTGATGAGATACCCGGTGATGGCACACCTGAAAACGTAGACGGGGACGAATTAGACAACTATCTAGACCCAGATAGTGATAACGATGGTTTCAATGATGATGTTGACCCCGAACCATATATTCCCACCTACGCTGACTAAAAACCGACTTTTTTAAACCGAAAACTTTCTCATAAACCAAAGAGCGATCGCTTATGGTCGGGCGATCGCTTTTTACGTAGTACTGTTAAAAGAAGAGTTGCAGTTAAACTAGCCACACAGTTTATTTCATTGCCCATGCCCAAGTTAAGTACCGACTTTAAGCTCGATCGTGGGCTAGATCGCGATTGGATCGCCGCGATGATTTTTTTGGCACCCGCCCTGACCATCTTAGGACTGTTTTTGTTTTATCCCATTGTCTATCTGCTCTGGTTAAGTTTTACCCGAGGTAGCTTTACCGTGGCGGGAATTGAATGGGTCGGCGCGAGAAATTATCTCCGGCTATTTACCGATACTGATTTTTGGCAGGTAATGGGCAACACAACCTATTTTACTCTTGCCACAGTTATTCCGGCGGTCATCATTCCCCTCGGTTTAGCAGTTCTACTCAACCGGAGCTGGATGCGAGGCGTATTACGCACCGCTTATTTTATTCCTTCTGTTACCTCTCTCGTTGCTGTTGGTTTGGCTTTTCGCTGGCTATTTCAAACCGATGGTCGAGTTAACGAACTTTTGCTTAATTGGGGTTTAGAACCGATTTCTTGGTTGAGTAGCACAGCCTGGGCGATGCCGGTGTTGATTCTCGTTAGTAGCTGGCAGCAGCTGGGTTTTAATTTGGTGGTGTTTCTGGCGGGTTTACAAATTATTCCGCGATCGCTTTATGAAGCTGCCGAGCTAGATGGAGCCAAGGGGTGGAACCAGTTTTGGTATATTACCTTGCCGGGATTGACCCCGACCCTCATTTTTGTCGTCCTCACTACGGCGATCTTTACCCTCCGCAGTTTCGAACAGGTTTATGTGATTACCGGAGGCGGTCCGCTAAATTCCACTAATTTACTGGTTTATTATATTTATCAGCAGGCATTTGCTAACTTTGAATTTGGCTATGCTGCTGCTGCGGCAACGGTTTTACTGGCGATCGCCTCTATTTTTGTTTATTTCTATTTACAAGTTTGGCAAAAACAGCCTTAAAGATTCCGTTAATTATCAATCCCGCGCACCAAAACTCAAATCTGGAGTTAAATTGGTAAATAATTGACGATTAACTCAGTAAGTCGAACATTTTGTTGAGTTTGCCTAAAAAAAGAGAAATTATGTTGAAAGCTTGGCTAGTTGGTGTGGGAATTTTATTTGTTTTAGCCGAGTTTAGTATTTGGCTCAAGCAATTTATCTTGCCCCTGCCCTTATATATTTTAGGAGGGGCATTTTTGGCGATCGCTTCTAACTATGAACGCGGTATTATCGGGCTTTTTCGTCAAGAAGAGGCTAATACTGATGCCCTAACTCAAACGGCAACTTTGATTAAACAGGTAAAATCTTTACGAGGAGAAGAGGTTTCTAGCCTACCAGAAGCTAAATCTGAATAAATTAGTCAAATTAGTCCAGATGTTCCTACTTCATATTCTTACGTAGGCGTTCTAGTTCCTCATCCACTTCCCACTTCTGAAATTCCGCTTCTAGGGGGTCAGCACCACGATTATATTGCGGCGATTCGCCGCCACGATCCCAGCCAATGGTATCGCTGGAGGTGGTATTAGCAGACCTAGCTTGGTTTTGAACCTTCTGCTTCAATTCCTGACGTTTTTGCTTGACCTGTAACAATAGCTCCTTGGCCTGAGTCGTGCGCTGTTTGACTCCCTCCATCTGCCCCCAGATTTGGTTGCCCTGTCTGAGTAATTCCGCTTCTCTCTCCTTAGCTGCGTCGGCTAAATCTTGGCGGTTAGCTCGTTCTGCTTTGCCAATCCTGCCGTGCCACGTCTGAATATCATTAGCGATCGCCAGTACTCGATCCTGTAAACTCTTTTCTTCTAGCTGGAGGCGAGAAATTAGCTTGGTAGTATCCTGTTCTTGCTCCCGCAGTTGCTCTTCTAGAGCCTGTAGCTCCAGATGGGGATTATTCTGCAAAAACTCGTCTAGTCGCTCTTCTAGAAATTGATTGATGTCATCAAATATGCCCATCTTAATTCTCGGATGTCTGGCTGTATTCTACATTTTAGAACGTTTCGCCCACAGAGATAGAGCGAACCCGGCCTTGATAGCTAATGTTAGCTCGCTGATTGCCCACCGACTCTAAAATCCAACCGTCGGCATGAATTTCTTCACCGATCCAAACCCGTTTAGTTTTACCCTGTACCTTAACTAGGGCTGCGGAACGACCTTCGCCTAATTCTAAAACCCCAATCAAAGCATGGCTAATTTTGGGCTGGCTAGCGATCGCCGTATTGATGACCGGTGTTTGAGGAACACGAGTAGGAGCGGGTAAGGGTGGCGGTGCGGGAATTGGCAAAGGCGCGGGACGGCTAGCTGAAGCACTAGATCTGGTATTAGACCAACCACCTGAAGATGCACTATTATTCGCTATTTGAGGAGATGCCGGGGAAGGAGTATAGACAGGGACATAAACTACTTCATCATGAGATGCTTTACGTGCCGCAAGATCGTGCTCTATCTTATCGAGGGATCGTTCTAGATAATCAATAAATTCAACATCTGATTTTGATAGCACGATGCTTTTGCCCCCCATCAGATTGACCCACCAATTGCCACTTTGAGCCCCAAACATCCACCAGAGAACGAAGAGACAGTAACTACAAGCAAGAGCAAATAAAATCTTGCCCCAGCTATGTTTG
Organism: Cyanobacteria bacterium J06623_7; assembly: GCA_038524555.1. Lineage (GTDB taxonomy): Bacteria > Cyanobacteriota > Cyanobacteriia > Cyanobacteriales > Xenococcaceae > Waterburya. The sequence goes on from JBCBIN010000369.1 coordinate 3,779, forward strand.
GGAGCAGATTGCCGATAATTTGGGTACAGTTCCGCAGAATTATCTGTAGTGGCGTAAAGAATTTCTGCTAGGCTCAAGCTATAGTCATTAGTCGCCCGATACCAATTAGCATCAATTGTGGCGGTATTGTCGGTAGTGACTAGGGCACCTGCGGGGGTTGTGTTAGATTTCGTCTGAGTTACGAGGGATTTTGCTTCGGTTTTCCGCTGCTGAAATCGAAAAGCCAGGTCGGTGTTGAGCTCAACCGAGTCTTTTGGCTTATGCTTCTGGGTGCGGGATAAGTTTAAACTTTCAATAAAGGAAAACTTTTGAATTGTGTGACGATGACTGGCATCCCTCAGCATGGGGTATTCGGCAACTAAATTGACCTATC
>JBCBIN010000370.1:0-4142 GCA_038524555.1 Cyanobacteria bacterium J06623_7
TTATCTAATCGAGAGCATTTTCGTAACTGGTTTGCTCACTGCTGCTACTGTACCAATTAGTTATGCAAACCGCTGTAGGAAAAAATGCGATCGCTTTCATAAGCTTAGATCTTTGATGAAATTTAAAGCCCAAAATATTCCTTTAAGGAGTTCCGCATTACATCTACGGGAACGGGTTGCTGTAGCCAAATTTCTAAAGCCACTACGCCTTGCTGCACCAACATTTCTAAGCCGTCTAAAGTAGTTGCGCCTTGTTTCTTTGCTAGTTTGAGAAACTGGGTGGGGTTGGGGGTATAAATCAGATCGTAGGCGATCGCATTTTGCTTGAGTTTTTGCATCAAAGATTCTGTCACGGGAGAGGCATCAACATGGGGTGACATGCCCACAGGAGTGGTATTTACTAGCAAGTCCGCAGCGGGAATAAGACTGCTAAGATTGTCCCAGTTATGAATTTTGAGTCGTGCAGTAATATTTGGCGCATGTGCCCAACTTTCATAAAAGCGGGCGAGTTTATCGGCGTTACGTCCGACAACGTGAATTTCCCCACAGCCGAGGTTAGTTAAGCCCGCAATTACCGCTCTAGCTGCACCACCGTTACCGAGAATTACAGGAGTGGTTTGTGTCCAGTCGCGATCTATCATTTTTAAAGGTGCAATAAAACCGGCGGCATCAGTATTTGTGCCTTTCCAGCCATTTTCCGTACGCCAAACAGTGTTCACTGCGCCAATATTAGCGGCATCGTCGGATATTTCTGTCAGCAGGGGAATAACTTCTTGCTTGTGGGGAATAGTGATGCTAAATCCTTGCAGATTAACTACGTCAAATCCGTTTAATGCCTCAGTTAAATTACCTTTTTGAACGGGAAAGGGAACGTAAATATAGTCTAAGCCCAAACTGGCGATCGCCGCATTGTGCATTACTGGAGAGAGGGAATGTTCTACTGGATCGCCAATAATACCTAATACTTTGGTTTTTCCCGTAATTTGTTGCATCATAAAAGCCTAACCTAGCGATCGCCGATGATATCTATCTCTTAATTTATTCTAAGTGCTGGGTTGCAACTTGCTGCCGGAAACCTCTATTCTTCACGTATTTTCAGGTTAAGTTGCTAGATCCTAAGGGGACTGAGATAATTGACTAGGAAATATAAGAAAAGAAAATTCTTTTAGCAAGTGATTGATAAGTAATCACTAACTTAACTTGTGAAAGTTGCGAAACTTGCTACACTGGGTAATTAACTTTGTGAAACTTCTTCTCCAACGAATCAGTGATGGGACTGAAGAGAGAATTCGTTCATAAGTTTAATTTAAGCAAGGTAAGGGAATCATCATTTCTACCCCTAGCTGATTGAGTCTCAATTTAGATAACTATGTCAATTATTCACGGCAGCTGGATTGTTAATGCAGGTCAAGATTATTTCTTTATCTGGGGACAAACTTGGCGTTCTCTGGTCAACGAAAAATTTTCACTCACCAAATCAGGCGATTTTATCCACCCTTTTTGCCTCAAGCGGGGCGAATTACTCGATTTGTTCCATAGCCATGGATTAGACGTAGAAGATATCTTGCTGCAAAGTAGATGGCATACGCAGCTAGTGGGCATGCCCACCATTATTACGGGAACTGCCGACCAGAAAAAGGTTCAGCCCGTGTTTGCCGGTAATGCCGTTAAAGACGAAGCAAATCTCGATCTGTATCTTTGGGAAGTGAGAGGATTTCGTCTTACCCCCCGTGAGGTCATCGATCTATTGCAGGTATTATCTTTGCGCTCACTACAGTCGAAAACTGACTATTTGGCGGGAGATATCCGCTTTTGGTCGCACATATACCGCTGGGCATTAGATTTAATTGTCAGGCAAAAGTTCTTGCCCGGCATTGAGGTGAAAAAATCCCGGCGCACTAGTTATCGAACGATGTGGCAACCTCTAATTGATAGTGAAATTGATCGAGTGAGGCTGGCAAAGTTTACCCAGGCGCTGCCCGAAGCCTGTCTGGCATATCTCGATGCGGAAGATTCTCAAGCCGATACTACCGATGAAGGACTATTGCTGCGATCGCTTTCGCTAATTTTAGATGAGCGTTTGCGACCCTGGCTCGACCACAATCCTAATAGCTATAAGGATACCAGCATCGAATCCTGGCTCAAGTCTCTTTCTAGCTCTCCCATTTTAGAAACCAATAATCGTCGTGCCAACCGTTGGCTAAATGCCCTCTATAGCTGGACTTTGCCTATTAGTGAGTATGTAGTTAATCGGCAGAATGAGCTGGGCTTAAACCGCTATCGAGTTTGTTTTGTCCTCACCCCCCCAGCGGAAACTAAGGAAGGGGAGGAACAGCCGGACTGGTCGCTCAATTACTATTTACAGGCATTAGATAATCCTGATTTTGTGGTCGATGCCGCTACGGTATGGCAATGTGGGCTAGACTTTCTTAAAATAGGCGATCGCACGATTGATAATCCTCAGGAAACTTTACTCAAAGGCTTGGGTTTAGCGACACGTATCTATGAACCGGTATTAATCAGTCTCAACCGCAGTCATCCCATTAGCTGTACCCTCGATCCGATTCAGGTATATGAATTTATTCGCGCCCGAGTGTGGCAGTTTAGGGACAATGGCTTAGGGGTAAAATTACCTCCCGGCTTGACTAACGATAATACCGAGCAGAGATTGGGTATCAAAATGACTGCCAGTGTTTCTCGTTCCAAGGGAGAACGTCTCAGTCTAAATAGCATGCTCAAGTATAAGCTAGAAATTGCCGTTGGCGATCGCACCGTCTCCAAAACAGATTTTAAAAAGTTGCTGGCACAAAAGTCTCCCATTGTAGAAATAGACGGACAGTGGATTGCCCTCCAGCCCGCCGATGTTCGCGCCGCCCAGTCGGTATTAGATAAATCCAACGAACAGCTCGATCTTTCGGTAGAAGATGCTCTGCGTTTATCGACAGGGGATACCAAAACCCTGGCAAAGTTACCCGTAGTCAAATTTGAACCCACGGGGGTATTAGCCGGCTTGCTGGATAATCTTTCCGACGATAAATCTGTCGAACCAGTTAACAATATCAAAGACTTTAAGGGAGAACTACGTCCCTATCAGGCAAAAGGTGTCGGCTGGCTATCTTTTCTGGAAACCTGGGGCTTGGGTGCCTGTCTGGCGGACGATATGGGACTCGGTAAATGCGTTTTACCCAATACTCGTATACAGGTGAATGGACTGGCTAAATCCGCTGCTGAAATTTGGCAAGAATATTCTCAAACAGCTCAATTTGATGGAGAAGGATATTGGAGCAAGCCCAAACAAAAATTGCTGGTAAACTCTCTAGATGAAACTACGGGAGAAATGATCGCAACCGAGGTTGGCAATTTATACCGTCAAAAAATTAACGAGAAAGTATATAAGGTTAATTTGGAAGATGGAAACAGCATTACTATTACTCAACGCCACAAACTACTAACTAATTTTGGCTGGAAAAACAAGCTGAAGGCAGGAGATTACGTCTGTGTACCGAGTAAAGTATATGGTACGAGTAATGAATCTGATGTCGATCTAGCTAAACTCATAGCATGGCAAATTGCTGAGGGGTGGGAAAGTAACAAAAGAGCAACTGTTAATATCTTCCAGAAATCAATTAGCGTACTAGAAAACCTCAAAGAAACGTTAGTAAAAATAGCCAACAGATATAAAATTGAAATTCATCAATCTAAGGTTCGTGTTCTTAATGATGGAAGAACTAGTTATTTAAACATCAATAGTAAAGAATATCAGCAGTTTTTACGGCAAAGAGGATACCAATGGGGCAAGAAGTCGCGAGATAAATCAGTTCCTCAGTTTATCATGCAGGGCAATTTAACTGCTCAAAGGATATTTCTTCGTAACTATTGCGATGCAGAAGGTTCGGTCAATGTAAATACGGGAAATATAGAAATCAGCACTGCCTCTAGTCTATCTATTGAACAATTGTCAATTCTGTTTAGGCGTTTTGGTATTTGGTTACGAATTGCTAAAAAGTCGAAAAGGGCGACAAATGGCAGCAATATATTCCGAGATTATTATGTTGGAACTATCGGTGGCAATGCAGCTCGCTTATTTAACCAAAAAATTAAATTTGGCAATATAAGTAAGCAGAAGAAATTAGAGCAGATTT
>JBCBIN010000371.1:0-4111 GCA_038524555.1 Cyanobacteria bacterium J06623_7
CATGCTAGTTTGAGCAGCATTTTTCAACACTTCGTTGAGTTCTTCAGTGATTGTCTTCTTCTCTACCTGAGCCACCAAGTCAACGATAGAAACGTTGGGCGTAGGTACGCGCAAAGCAATACCGTTAAGCTTACCCTTTACTTCAGGATAGACTAGAGCCACAGCTTTAGCCGCACCGGTAGAAGTAGGAACAATATTAACCGCAGCCGCTCTCGCACGTCGTAAATCGCGGTGGCTGGCATCAAGGATACGTTGGTCGCCAGTGTAACTGTGAGTAGTGGTCATCGCACCTTTAATGATGCCGAAATTCTCGTTGATCACCTTAACGATAGGAGCCAAACAGTTAGTAGTACAGCTAGCGTTACTTACAATATCAAATTCGCCAGGAGTATATTTATCTTGGTTAACCCCCATAACGTAGGTGCCGATATCGGGACCGCTACCAGGGGCAGTAATAACTACTTTCTTCGCGCCCGCCTGTAGGTGTTTACCCGCTCCAGGAGCATCACGGAAAACCCCAGTGGACTCAATAACAATATCAACATCCCATTCTTTCCAAGGCAAATTCAAAGGGTTGCGATCGGAAACACATTTAATTGTTTTGCCATTAACAATTAGAGAATTGGTGTCGTAACCAATGTCTGCATCCAACACACCTAGCATGGTGTCATATTTCAATAGGTGAGAGTTTGTTTTTGGATCGGAAGTATCATTAAGACCTACCAACTCCAGATTTGTGTCTTCTCCTCTAGTGAGCAAACATCTGACAAAATTACGTCCGATACGCCCAAAACCGTTAATTGCGACTCTTACCACTACTCTCTTGCCCTCTAAATTTTATTAGGTGAATACATTAAAACATTCTTAATAAGACTCATCATATCGTAAAGTAAGCATATTTCAAGACCCGAATTAGAATCAATTTTTAGCTCAATTAGATAGTTATAGGAGAGGTAATACTCATCTCCACGGTGGAAAGTTTATTCTAGAGTCTTAAAAATAAATAAACAGTGGGTTTTGTTCCCAATTCTCTTCAGTATGTAATTTTTGCCGCTAAACTACCCGATCCCCTGCTGCTTTTAAATCCCTAACTCGAAAAAATTCTTGCTATCATAGCCCGTATTGTTTTCCGCAAGGGGAATGTGTAGGGTGCTTCCTGGCAAAACAGGTTAATATTCTGTAACCCTCAATCAAAATATATGTGCTATGGCAGGAGTCAAAGACGTGACAAAAGTAGATTTGAAAGGAAAACCATTTCATTTCATCGGGATTGGTGGCATTGGCATGTCGGCTCTAGCACAAATTGTTGCCCAGCGTCAGCTACCCGTATCTGGTTCAGATCTACGAAGGAGTCATATTACCGATCGCCTGGAGTCTTTGGGTGTAAAGGTATTCTACCGTCAAGAAGCGGTCAATCTTGATTTTTTTATCGCTAATGTCGTAAAAAAGCGTCAGCCTGTCTCTGCCGGTGGTAAAGGAGTGGTTTTGCCCGAGGTTGTTCCATCTGGAGACGAGAATATCGCCCTGCCTCAAGTTATTTGTTCCACAGCGATCGCCAAAACGAATCCTGAATACCAAGCAGCGGTTAAACTTGGCTGTCCTATTTTCCATCGCTCGGATTTACTAGCAGCTCTAATTGAGGAATATCAAAGTATTGCTGTTTCTGGAACTCATGGGAAGACTACTACTAGCAGTCTAATTGGCTATATGTTGCTCGAATGTCAGGTCGATCCGACCATAATTGTCGGTGGGGAGGTAGATGCCTGGAATGGTAACGCTCGCAGCGGACAGGGAGAATATCTAGTAGCCGAAGCAGATGAATCAGACGGTTCTTTGATCAAACATCATCCGACCATGGGAATTGTTACCAACATTGAGCTAGACCATCCCGATCGCTATCAGGATATTCAAGAAGTAATAACTATTTTTCAGACTTTTGCCCAGCAATGTGAGACATTAATCGGCTGTGTTGACGATCCCATCGTGCGCGAACAGCTAAAGACAACTATTACCTATGGTTTAAATCCTGATATAGAGGCAGACTATCAGGCACAAAATATTAAATACCACGCCCGGGGCAGCAGTTCGCAAATCTGGGAAAGAGGTGTGTGCTTGGGGGAACTAGAACTACCGTTACTAGGACAGCATAATTTAAGTAACGCTCTAGCAGCGATCGCCGTAGGCAGACATATAGACTTGGAGTTTCCGGCTATAGCTAGGGCACTTTCAACCTTTGGCGGAACGAAAAGACGTTTTGAACACAAGGGCGAAACCAACGGCATTACTTTTATTGATGATTATGCTCATCATCCTAGTGAGATTAATGTAACTCTAGCTGCTAGTAAATTGAGAGTAGAGGGAAATAACGCTCTAAAGCGAGTCGTGGCGACTTTTCAACCCCACCGCTACAGTCGCACCCAAACATTTCTTGGAGAATTTGCCCAAGCATTTAAAGATGCTGATGTGGTCGTCATTACCGACATTTATAGTGCGGGAGAACAAAACACCTTTGGCATTAGCGGTTCCGATTTGGCCAAAGCGATCGCTTCCCATCATGATCGTGTTCACTACTATCCCGATGTCGATTCAGTAGAAAAATTTCTCACAGAAGAAATATTACAGCCAGGAGACTTGGCAATGTTCTTAGGAGCGGGTAATCTTAATCAGGCGATTGGGCGAGCGCTCCAAATTTATTCCGTCAACAGTTAATAATCTAGTCATTTTAGTCATTAATTATTAGCTACCAGCCACCAGCTATATTCCATGAACAACGATAATTTAATTCAGACTGGCGTATCTCTAGCCAGTCAAACTTCCTACAAAGTGGGCGGTGATGCTCAATGGTATGCTGCCCCCAGAAACTGGGATGAGCTAATTGCCAGCTTTGAATGGTATCAAGCTCAAGACATGCCCCTAACTCTTCTCGGAGCCGGTTCTAACCTGCTGATTAGCGATCGAGGTTTACCCGGACTGGTACTTTCCACGCGCTATTTTCGCAGTTATGAATTTGACCCAGAGACAGGAATTTTGACTGCCGATGCGGGAGAAGCGATCGCTAAACTAGCTTGGAAAGCGGCAAAAAGGGGTCTAAAAGGTTTGGAGTGGGCGGTAGGTATCCCCGGAACTGTTGGTGGTGGAGTAGTGATGAATGCGGGAGCCCATGCTTCCTGTATGGCTGATATCCTAACTAGCGTGACGGTATTATCTCCCGATGGCACTATTGCCGAACTAAAGCCCGAAGAACTAGCCTATAGCTATCGTAGTTCCAATCTTCAGGGGGTTGATCGCCTAGTAGTTAGGGCAACCATGCAGCTCGAACCCGGCTATGCCAAAGACGAGATTATGGCGCTCTCAAATCAAAACTGGACGCAGCGCAAAACTTCTCAGCCCTATCATCTTCCTAGTTGTGGTAGCGTTTTCCGTAATCCTCAACCACAGGCAGCGGGGAGCCTAATCGAACAGCTAGGATTGAAAGGTTACAAGATCGGTGATGCTCAGATAGCCCATCGTCATGCTAACTTTATCCTTAACTGCGGTACGGCTACTGCTAAAGATATCTTCGAGCTAATCCGCTATGCTCAAGAAAAAGTAGAGTACCATTGGTCGGTATCTCTAGAGCCAGAAGTAAAACTGCTAGGAGAATTCTAATTCAGATGCTCTCTGAGTTATGCTAATCTTTCAAATTGATTTCGTAGACACTAAATAACAATAAAAGCTAAATAACATGGCAGGAAAAGGATTTGGGCCGCTAGGCAAAATGAAAGAACTCGCTGATGCCTTTAAAAAAGCTCAGGAAGTACAGGCAGGAGCGCAACAGCTTCAAAACGAACTGGAGCAGATGGAAATTGAAGGGCAGAGTGAAGATGGGCTAGTCAAGGTAGTGATGAGTGGCAACCAAGAACCCCGTCGGGTTGAGATTTCTCCCGAGGCAATGGGTCAAGGTGCTGAAGCACTATCCGCGTCGGTTTCGGCGGCAATGCAGTCGGCTTACGCTCAGTCTAGCGAGTTGATGCGCGGACGCATGGAAGAACTGACTAGTGGCTTAAATTTACCGGGAATGTAAATCAGTTAACAGTGACGCGACGTAAGGAGCTTCTTGAAACAGTCACTT
>JBCBIN010000372.1:0-4106 GCA_038524555.1 Cyanobacteria bacterium J06623_7
TATCTAATCGAGAGCATTTTCGTAACTGGTTTGCTCACTGCTGCTACTGTACCAATTAGTTATGCAAACCGCTGTATCACTATTTTTATCGATTGACGGTCGATTAAAGCTTTAATTCATGAATATATATTTAAGCTTTCATTTGTAAATATAAATTTATAGATAACTGTAGTCGTTTTATGGTTAAAAGCAATTTAAGTTTGCCTGAGGGGCTGTATCAATATCTACTTTCTGTGTCCTTACGAGAACCAGAAATATTGAGTAAATTACGTCAAGAAACCAGCCAGCACCGCGCTAGCATTATGCAGATATCCCCCGATCAGGGACAGTTTATGGCGCTGCTAATTAGACTCTTACAAGCTCAAAAAACTCTCGATATCGGCGTGTTTACAGGCTATAGTTCTTTGGTGGTAGCCCTGGCATTGCCCGAGACGGGAAAGGTTGTCGCTTGCGATCGCGATCCTCGATCTACCGAAATTGCGCGGCGTTACTGGAATGATGCGGGAGTCGCCCACAAAATTGACCTGCGATTGGCTCCGGCGTTAGATACTTTAGATCGATTAATTGCCGAGGGAGAAAGCGGCAGCTTTGACTTTGTCTTTATTGATGCCGATAAGCGTAATTATGATAATTATTACGAACGAGCCTTAACTCTGCTGCGCCCGGGAGGAATAGTCGCGATTGATAACGTACTGTGGTTTGGACGGGTTGCCGATCCAGAAGATATTGATAAGCGCACCGTTGCCATTCGAGAATTTAATCAAAAACTCCATCAGGATAGCCGCATCGATCTGAGTCTATTGGCGATCGCCGATGGTTTGACTTTGGCTCTCAAGCGTTAGATTCAACGTCCTGGATGAGAATAGTAGAGGACACTCAGGGAGTATGTTCAACAATTGCCGGGGGAGCAGTACGCTTAGGCTGGTGATCGTCGAAAGAATAAGTAAGATGGAGGTTCGATAGCTGGGACTGAATGTAGGCAAGCAGGGCATGGATAAAAATAATAATCCCCAACATTTCTAACAACTCTTCAATTGTCGCCGCGATCGCGTAGGCGTGAAGGTATAGTCCAGGGGTGTCAGCAATATAGCCACCAACAGCTTCCATACCGATTGCTCCCGCCAGATAAATTGCCCCTGCCAAAACAAACAAAGTCCTGGTTTTTGGCGGCAGGTTAAAAATAAATTTACGGAAACTAAAGAGAAAAATAATTACTAAAATTGATGCTGGTAAAATCCAGGGAAAATATAACCATCCCCCAGAATCAATCACAGTCCTTAAAATAGGAATTGAAACCTCATGAATACTACAAATTTCATCAATTGCTAAACCGATAAATATAATCGACAGCCACTTCCAATTTTTAGCCCAGGGTGATTGTTTCGCTTGATGAAAACTGGCAATAATAGCTAATAAATAACTACAAAAAGCGAGGGTGAGAGCAGAATATACCGACGGAAAATTTGCTTCTTTATCAAAGTTGAAATATTGAGGCAAGCTTTCGATATCATACTTAGACTGAATATCAAAGCTATCATTAAGCCATAAAATAAACTGACTCTCTAGCAGATTGAGCAAGAATAAAATTGCGACAACCGTCAGCAAAAACTTAGTTACTTTTCGGGGCGAAAAATTGTACGCTGGTAGCTCAAATGAAGATGCAAAACGAAGCGGACTTCTGGACATAAATCCACTTTAACTGCGAGTTAATTTGGCAATAACCTCAATTTAAGCAAATTATGCAGAAGTTTCCTAGAGCCTCATTTAGTTAACTTCAAAGTTCATTAACTCTTCATATCTTCCTTAAGTAAAGTATATACGCCACCAAAGATCGGGAATTGCGATCGCCACAGAAAGATGATTTGTCGCACGACGTAGGCAATAATTACATAGGTCGTTAGATAGATGGACGCTACCCCACAATAGAGGAACATGTACAAATCTAAATGTGACAAAACTTCTAAATCTAATTTTTAACTAAATTTTTAAATCCAGGTGGCAAAATACAGTTGGTTAGTCAATCAGTGTCTGACGATTTCTATCGGCATAGTAACAACATTTATGGTCACGGAATATCAAAATTGGCAACTTTACCAGAGCGATCGCAAAGCAAATAGAGTTAAACTACCCTAGCTAAACTGTCAAAGTAACGAAGGCTGAAAAGCTCACCACTTAACCTCCCAATAACTTTTATCAGAATGTTCTAACTCCGCTTCCGTTAGCCAGTCTACGGCTTTATAAGTACCAAATAGACGATCCCACCAATCTACCGCCAAGCCAAAATTGTGTTCCCACTGATTGTATTTATGATGTACGTAGTGAACGGGCATTTTCATCCATACGCATTTAGTTGGGTTCTCGTGCTGTAGTTGATGGGCATAAGCCGAAAAGGCAGCGTAGACAGTGCTACCAGCCATAAAGCTGACGCCAACAGGCATAGAGATAAAGAAAGCCAGTAAACCTAGAGGCAAAACCATCCCATAGTCTCGAAACTCTTGCAGCACGCCATTAGCCGTATTCTCACGATGATGCTCGTAATGAGGCACAATATCTCGACCGAAGCGAGGAAAAATATGCATCCACCGATGCAGCCAATATTCAACTAAGCTGGCAAAAATAAACGCCAATATAAAAGTAATAATAAGCATCATAAATATAGTCGTTTTAATCAATTTTGAGGCATTCTCAGTTTACTCGTTCTGGTGACTGGGTAATGGGCACAGGGGAAAATTAATACAAATTAAGATTATATTATTCTTATTTAAAATGACTCTAACTATCAATCTCAACAATATTGCTTTCCTCTTCTAGTCTAAATCTAGAGAGATTAACTCTTCGGTAATAGCAGATCGGCAATAATTGGTAGATGATCGGAACCGATCGCTTTTCCTAGTTTAAAGTCTTTAACCTGAATTTCGGCAGTGATCAAACAGTGATCGATAGGTGCAGAGAGAGCGGCAAATTGGGGTGCCACTACTGAATGAGTTGGTAAAACTCCCAAACCCTGACGGGCATTACTTAAACCAGCAGTTTTAATCATCGAATGGTAAAAGGGCGACCAGAGAGAAACGTTTAAATCTCCTAAAACAATTGCCGGTTGAGACAGATCGCGGATATATTCACCAATACCAATTTCTAGATGCTCATTCCTAATTAGCCAGCCAGCATGTCCAAAAAATAGTTGCGGGTAGGCATGAGTGGCGATAAATTTAGTCAGGCGATCGCCCATTTGCAGATCTGCCAGTACCAAACCACGATAGGTGCCATAAAGTTTAATCTCGGGATTGAGTAACGGTAGCTTACTATATACTTCTATCTCTAGCTTTTCCGCAAAAACATGGTGGGGATAGCTAGATTCTAGAACGGCTAACTGTTCGTGCCAATGGGACTGTACTTCCTGAAAAATGGCAATGTCGGGCTGTTCTTGTGCCACCAGCGCGATCGCTTTTTGGTAGTCTTGGGGCGCTCGATTTTCCCACAGGACGTTGTAAGAAAAAACTCTTAGTGGAGCATACTCAGCCTCATTGGCGATCGCCGGACGGTTAAAATACCAGGGTAAAATAACCGCTAAATTTAACAACACTACTCCCAGACTAACCACTATCCATTGGGGACGACGAGTGAGTAAAAAATAAATTAGACTACACAAAGCCATTAGCAGTAGCTGAATTTTATAGCCCGAGGCAAATTCAAAATAGAGGTTCAACCGACCCCAATAACCAGCTAGAGAAAGAAGTAGCGTTAAAATAATGCCGCTGGCAAACAGATAGTAACTCAAACGCTTGGTAAAAAACACAGCGAAGGTCTGAAAGTTTAGATTAAATGGCAGATCTAGGTTAGCAAATAAATTTTAGTCTGGGTTCTATTTCTTCAAGCAACATTCTCAACTTCGATAGCAAATTTTGCAAGACAGAAAAATTATTTATTACTTCCGGAGATTTATAAACCACCGCGACAAATGTTCGCAGATAAATATTATATATTTCAAAAGTATTTTTTACTCCTTTTTACTTCAAAGGCTCTGTTGTCAGGAATTACAGCCTTTGCTCTAGTTACTTTTTTTCTTGTTAAATAGACAACTTTTTTTATATTTTCTTTATATTGTC
>JBCBIN010000373.1:0-4101 GCA_038524555.1 Cyanobacteria bacterium J06623_7
AAGACTAAAAGTTATTAACCAATGCTTGGCTCTACATCCACCAAAAAAACTCTTGTTTCCCATACTCAATCTAACCAGCGGTTGGCAGTTTGCGGATATCAAGAAATGCAGGCTTAGGAAGGTAAATTCAATGGAAAATTCAAACCAAGCTGTCATTCCAGAATACAGCCTAGATCGGGACTGTCAAACTTTATCTCAGCACGTACTTCAGCAGTTTTCGGATTTTTCAACCCAGGCTCAAGATATCAGCGCGATTATGAATCGCATTGCCTTAGCCGCCAAGTTAGTCAGTCGTCGCTTAAGTCGGGCGGGTTTGATGGCGGGAGCATTGGGCTTTACGGGGGAAACAAATGTTCAGGGTGAGTCTGTCAAAAAGATGGACATCTATGCCAATGACGTATTTATCTCTGTCTTCAAACAGAGTGGTTTAGTCTGCCGCCTCGCCTCCGAAGAGATGGAAGACCCCTACTATATCCCCGAAAACTGTCCGATTGGTCGCTACACTCTACTATACGACCCTATTGATGGTTCTTCTAACGTCGATATTAACCTGAACGTGGGTTCGATCTTCTCCCTACGTCAGCAAGAAGGAAATGATTTAGACGGCAAGGCAAAAGATTTATTACAGGATGGCGATCGCCAAATTGGGGCGGGATATATTCTCTATGGTCCTTCTACCGTCTTAGTTTATACCTTGGGTAAGGGAGTCCATTCGTTTGTGCTCGACCCCAGCCTGGGTGAATTTATTTTGGCGGGAGAAAATATCATGATTCCCGAACATGGCCCGGTATACAGTCTTAACGAAGGGAACTATTGGCAGTGGGATGAATCAATTCGAGAATATGTCCGCTACGTTCACCGTCACGAAGGCTATACGGCACGTTACAGCGGCGCTCTAGTGGGGGATTTCCACCGTATCTTACTTCAGGGTGGGGTATTTCTCTATCCGGGCACCCTCGAAAAACCGGAAGGAAAGCTGAGATTACTGTATGAGTCAGCCCCGTTAGCTATGTTGGCAGAACAAGCAGGAGGAGCAGCCAGCACCGGTACGGAAAGGCTACTGAGCTACATCCCAACAGAATTACATCAACGAACTCCTCTGGTGGTAGGGAGTACTAAAGATGTGCAGTTAGTCGAATCCTTTATTCAAGAACGAGCCCGCAGCGACTCAGAAGCCAAAGCTCTAGTCTAAAAAAGCTGGAGTCTGAGTGGTTTGACCCGAGCTAATAGCCTTTAGTTTAACGAAGTTAACTTGGACTTTAATCTAGTTCTAATCTGGCTTACGGATAGTTAATTTAGCCTGAAGCCAACTACCTAACAGCGATCGTCGCTGGGGTTTCGAGACAAATTTATTGTTTATTGTTGTCGTTCACAGGAGTATTTATTACATCATGCCTACAGCAAATCCCATTCTAGAAATTGAAAATCAGTATGGTCAGAGTATCTGGATGGATAATCTCAGTCGCGATCTGATCGAGTCGGGCGAATTAAAGCAGTCTATTGCCGCTAAAGGGATTCGGGGTATCACTTCCAATCCCGCAATTTTTGAAAAAGCGATCGCCGGCAACAAAATCTATGACGCAGCGATCGCCGAGGGCATCAAGGCGGGAAAATCCGTCCAGGAGATTTACGAAGATTTGGTCTTTACCGATATCCGTAACGCTTGCGATATCTTTATGCCGGTCTATCAAGAAACCGATGGTCTAGATGGCTATGTAAGCATTGAAGTTCCCCCCGATTTAGCCAAAAATACCGAAAGCACGATTAGAGAGGCTCGTCGCTACTACCAGACCATCGATCGCCCCAACTTGATGATTAAGATTCCCGGCACTCCCGAAGGTTTACCGGCAGTGGAAAAAGCGATCGCCGAAGGAATGAGCGTCAACGTGACCCTGCTGTTTTCCGTTCAAAGCTATGTTGATACTGCTTGGGCCTATATCAAAGGTCTAGAAGCCCGGGTGGCGGCGGGAGAAGACATCAGCAAAATTGCTTCCGTGGCTAGTTTCTTCCTCAGTCGGATTGATGTGGCGATCGACAAGCAAATCGACAGCAAGCTAGAGTCGGCAGCAGGAGATGATAAAGCTAAGCTAGAGGCGATTAAAGGTAAAGTGGCGATCGCTAATGCGAAGGTAGCCTATCAGAAATACAAAGAAATCTTTGGTAGCGATCGTTGGCAAGCTCTGGCAGCCAAAGGAGGTCAAATACAGAGATTGCTCTGGGCAAGTACCGGCACCAAAAATCCTGAGTATAGCGACGTAATGTATGTCGATGAACTGGTTGGCCCCAATACCGTCAACACTCTGCCCCCAACGACCATTGATGCCTGTGTCGATCACTGCGATCCCGCTAGCCGCATTGAAAGCAACCTCGAACAAGCCTATGGGGTAATTGAAGGTCTACAAGACGACGTAGTGGCGATCAATTTAGACCGCGTTATGGATGCTCTGTTAGAAGAAGGCATCGATAAATTCGTTAAACCCTTTGAATCACTAATGTCATCTTTAGAGTCCAAGGTCGAACAGCTAGCCGCCGTATAGCCTAAAACCGCAGCGAGATCAGAGCCAAGCTATTTGGGTTCTCGTCCCGTTTTCCGTCAATTTGTCCGTATCGATAACTTAACTTTTACCTCAAAGCCAGTAATTAAACCCATGGTTGCAATATTAGAAAATCCGTTAAGAGTGGGGTTGCAGCAGGAGCGTACCGCCGATCCGGCGATTATCGTTATCTTTGGTGCCTCGGGGGATTTAACTCAAAGAAAGCTAATTCCCGCGATCTATCAAATTAAGCGAGAGCGTCGTTTACCTCCCGAAATGACTATCGTCGGTGTTGCCCGCCGCGATTGGAGTCACGAATATTTTCGCCAGCATCTCAAGGATGGTCTGGAAGAATTTGGCAAGGGAGTCGGCAACGAAGAGCTGTGGAATGATTTTGCTGCGGGCATTTTCTACTGTTCTGGCAACATGGATGAAGCTGCCAGCTATGAAAAGTTAAACAACTTTTTAGGAGAACTAGACACCAAGCGAGGTACTAGAGGCAACCGCGTATTTTATCTGGCGGTGTCCCCCAAGTTTTTTAAGCCCGCCCTGAAACAGTTGGGTGCTGCCGGGATGCTCGACGATCCTCTCAAGAGTAGAATCGTAATTGAAAAGCCCTTTGGCAAAGACTTGGGTTCGGCTCAGTCCCTTAACCGGGCAGTGCAGCGAGTTTGTAAAGAACAACAGGTCTATCGTATCGACCATTATTTGGGCAAAGAAACCGTCCAAAATATTTTGGTGTTCCGATTTGGCAACGCCATTTTTGAACCGTTATGGAATAGGCAGTTTGTCGATCACGTACAGATTACCGTCGCCGAGACCGTTGGGGTAGAAGAAAGGGCGGGATATTATGAAACTTCTGGTGCTCTACGAGACATGCTGCAAAATCACCTGATGCAGCTATTTGCGATTACGGCGATGGAGCCACCCAACGCCCTTGATGCCGATAGTATTCGCAGCGAAAAAACTAAGGTGTTGCAGTCCACTCATATTGCTGATGCCCACAATTTAGAGCAGTCGGCCATCAGAGCCCAATATTCTGAAGGCTGGATGAAGGGTAAGCCCGTCAAGGGATATCGTCAAGAAGAAGGAGTAAACCCAGAATCTACTACCCCAACCTTCGTCGCACTTAAGTTAGAAATCGATAACTGGCGCTGGAAAGGAGTGCCGTTCTACCTCCGCACCGGAAAACGGATGCCGAAAAAAGTAACGGAAATTTCGATTCATTTCCGCGAGGTTCCCCTGTTGATTTTTCAATCGGCGGCGCAGCAAACTAGTCCGAATGTTTTGACCATGCGGATTCAGCCTAATGAAGGGATCTCTCTTAAGTTTGAAGCCAAGACTCCTGGCCCCGACTTAAGAACGAGAACGGTCAACATGGACTTTAGCTATGGTTCCTCTTTTGGCATGGCGACAGCGGATGCCTATCATCGATTATTGCTCGACTGTATGTTGGGAGACCAAACTCTCTTTACTCGTGCCGATGAGGTGGAAGCTGCCTGGAATATTGTGATGCCCATTATCAACTCTTGGGAATCTCCGAGCGATCCGAGCAAAATGACGCAAT
>JBCBIN010000374.1:0-4097 GCA_038524555.1 Cyanobacteria bacterium J06623_7
ATTGTAACTGCTAGAACTAATTATTTTGATAAGTAGTAGCACCGAAAAATCATAAATATAAGCAATAAATAATAGTTAAAATTACGCATGTATATTGCCATTAACTCAGATTGGTAATATATATAGGCGAACTCTGACTAACATGTTAAATAGTGAAAAAAAACACCTTAATTATTAAATTTTCTCTGTACCTGTTGTTGGCAACAATCATAGGTGGACTATCAAGCTGTAATCCGCAAAAGCAGTCTCGCTCCAATCGGCTCGAATTTTGGACGATGCAGCTCAAGCCCAATTTCACCGAATATTTTACCGATCTCAATCAAGTTTTTACCACAGCTAATGAGGATGTCGAGTTACGCTGGATTGACGTTGCCTGGTCGGCAATGGAAAATAAAATTTTGACCTCAATCTCCGCTAAAACAGCGCCAGATGTGGTTAACCTCAATCCTAAATTTGCCTCTCAGTTAGCTACCCGAAATGCTTGGCTTGACCTGGAATCTCGAGTAGCTCCAGAGGTGAAAGAAACCTACTTGCCTAAAATCTGGTCCGCCAATAGTATTGAAGTCTGCCAAGCTAATAACTGTCGTCAGCAAACATTTGGCTTGCCCTGGTATCTGACCACTACTATTACAATTTACAATCAAGAGCTTTTAACTACAGCAGGTTTATCAGCCGTGCCCAAAACTTATCCAGAATTATCTCGGGCGGCTAAGATAATCAAGAAGAAAACCGGAAAATACGCTTTGTTTATTTCTTTTGTGCCCAATGACTCGGGAGACGTGTTAGAGTCTCTGGTCAAGATGGGAGTAGATTTAATCGATGAATCCGGGAAAGCTGCTTTCAATACCCCAGAGGGTCAGGCTGCTTTTCAATATTGGGTCGATCTCTACCAACAAGAGCTATTGCCTCCAGATGTTTTGACTCAGGGGCATCGTCGGGGAATAGAAATGTACCAGGCAGGAGAAACTGCTATGCTCGCTACCGGTGCTGAATTTATCGACAGCATTAATAATAATGCACCCACGATCGCTAAAATATCTGATGTTGCATCCCAGATTACGGGTAAGACAAATAAGAAAAGCGTAGCGGTAATGAATTTAGTGATTCCTCGGGATAGCGATAAATCGGAAGCAGCACTAGAATATGCTCTATTTGTGACCAATACAGAAAATCAACTTGCTTTTGCCCGGCAATCTAATGTTCTACCTTCGACAGTCGAGGCGGTTAGACGATATGTTGCAGATATTGAGGGACAAAAACAGTCAGATAACTTAAAAGCTCGGGCGAAAAAAGTTAGCGCTACTCAACTAGATGAAGCAGAGATTTTAATTCCCGTAACTAAAAATATTCATGTATTGCAGAAAGCAATTTACGAAAATCTACAGGCAGCTATGCTGGAGGAAAAAACTGTAGCACAGGCAGTTAAAGATGCGGCTGACACCTGGAACCAGATGCAGCAACAAGAGAATTAGCGGTTGAGATAATATAGTCGTTCTAATTAATTTCCTGACGATTATAAATTGTGCTTTCAGGTAAATTAGGAATCGAAAGTACTGATTCGTGTGGTTTTTCTTGAGAATGACTATATTGCTAAATTGTGCAACTATCTGCCGCTAACTCTAGAGGCAAAAATTAAATAAATGACATATATTAGCGTCAATAACTGTATTGGCGCGATCGCCGCATAAGGTCGGATAAAAACATTAATATCTAGGCTAGAAATACTAGCTAAATAACCAGCACCCAAGACGGCGAGCAAAATTTTAGTTGAAGTTCGTTGTAACTTTAACATTAGAACTAAAACCAACCTTTTTTAGCAGCTATATAGGTACTGTAGAATTCATCATCAGATTTAGTAATATACATAATGCCTTCAATTAAGCCAATAATGCCCATGACTGCTGCCGCCACACCACAGGTTAAAGAGCCAGCTACCAAGCTAACTAACAGCATAATCAAACCTTCTTTCGTGTATCCCAAAATAAATTTATGAATGCCAAAAGCACCAATTAAAATACCGCAAATGCCGCAAGCAATTTTCTTGCCGTTAGTATCTTTATTTGGAAGCTCGCTCATGATAAACCTCGATAATTATTCTGTTTCGACTCACAGTATAGGCAGACAAAAAATATTTGTCGTCCGTAACTACGCTAGAAAAAATGTCTAATTCAAAGTTTATTGGTCAGAAAAGAGTGTGGTTATTTCTGTTATATTCTCTGGCCACTTTAGGGCTAATCATGCTACGTCATTTTGACCCCGCAGCACCAAATACGGGCTATCCTCCCAGTCTATCTCGGGAATGGGGTGGATTCTACTGTGCTGGATGCGGCATGTTTCGAGCCTTACATCAGCTACTTAATGGTAATTTGTGGGCGGCATTGAGGCTAAACCCACTACTGGTTATGGCACTACCTTACTTTATCTATCTGTTTTTACCCTACCATCTAAGCTATTTCCATCAAATCCATCTCTATACAATTCGCTATCCAAAAACCCAGCTAATTTTGATCGCCGTTGCTAGTTGGATTTACGGAATCCTGAGAAATTTAACTATTCCGGCTTTATTTTGGCTAACTCCTCCTAGTTAATTAGATTTAGGAGATTAAGCCTAGCGATCGCCAGGGTAAATTGTTTTTCAGTATTATTGAAGTAATCTTTACTAAAAACTGGAACTGCTCATCATTTAATAATTTTATCGTTAGAAATGCCGATAGCATGACTATAATTAGCCGGGAAAATATTGCGTAACTAAACTTTATTGCCAAGATTACTTAAAAATCTTATTATTGTCAATAAGCAGCAAATAATTGATAAAGTACCGGTATGGCTCACTATACGGCATCTTCTCTTAAGGCCGAACTCAATTCCAGGGGGTGGCGCATGACCCCTCAAAGAGAGAAGATTTTACATGTATTTCAAAACTTACCCAAAGGCGATCACCTAAGCGCTGAGGAGCTACATAATTTGGTAGAGCAAAGAGGTGAATCCATTAGCCTGTCTACTATCTATCGTAGCGTTAAACTAATGGCTCGGATGGGAATTCTACGAGAGTTAGAGCTAGCAGAGGGACACAAGCACTACGAACTCAACCAGCCTTATCCCCACCACCACCATCACGTAGTTTGTATTCAGTGCAACAACACGATTGAGTTTAGAGACGATACGATCCTCAAGCACAGTCTAAAACAGTGTAAGAAAGAAGGTTTTCAGCTAATCGATTGTCAGCTTACCGTGATGACTATTTGCCCAGAAGCGATTCGCAAAGGTTGGCCTTCTGCTTTGCCCACCGACTGGTGCTGTACCCGGGTTATCTCGGAAAGAGAAGCCAAGAAAAAGTAGCTGCTCTTAGTCCCCGCGGTAAATTCAACCTCAAAAGCGATCGCTCTTTAAACAGTTTTTTAAATAGTTTTAGTTTTACTACCTTGCCTGATTTCAGCCTTCTGTGGCGCACTCTAAAGCCTTTTGCTGCATCATTTTAAAAATATTGTAGAAGCCGTTAGCACGGGAGGGAGTAAGACTTACCTTCAGTCCGGTATCTTCAATAAAATCTGGTTGGACTCGGGCAATTTCTGCCGGGTCTAGCTCGTTGAGCCCCTCAATCAACAATGCCAGTAAGCCTTTAACTAATTGGGCATCCGCATCGCCTTGGTATTGCACTTTACCCGACTCGAGGTTAGCGGTAACGTATACCTGAGACACGCAGCCTTTAACCTT
Source organism: Cyanobacteria bacterium J06623_7 (assembly GCA_038524555.1). Classification (GTDB taxonomy): domain Bacteria; phylum Cyanobacteriota; class Cyanobacteriia; order Cyanobacteriales; family Xenococcaceae; genus Waterburya. The sequence continues at coordinate 3,715 of JBCBIN010000374.1, forward strand.
GTTAGCTTCTGTTTTACCGACATCGGGCATTGTCGGTAACTTTTGTGCATACCACAACAACTGCTTATATTTTTGCTTGGGGTCAGTACGGCGTTGAAAACGCTCGACTATTTTGGCTAGTTTGGGTGGAAGAGATATTTCAGAAGAAGACATTAATTGGAGTAATTATGGAAATAACGCTAATTTTGCTGGGGGCGGAATCCGGATTTAAGCGATCGCTTGCGGGCGATCGTGCCAGCATCGTTTATATTACAATCACTTAACAGTTTAACAAAACCGATTCTTTTCCTCCTTATTTTGCTGAATCTGTCCCCCATTCAGATAAACTTTATTTTGAGAGGCACAGCCATCCACGAGGTTTTAAGAAGTGAAAAGAGTATTAG
>JBCBIN010000375.1:0-4091 GCA_038524555.1 Cyanobacteria bacterium J06623_7
AAGAATTTAATCCCTGACTAACTGCTGCCGCTAGACGATAGAGCATGTATTGACAATGATTAATTGATTAATTAATGAGTTGCTATTTGAGTCAGCAAATACTTAAATAGACTAAAAAATAATTGCAAGTTATATTGGCTAATTAAGCGCAGTTTACTAACTTTTGTGCTCCCATATATAAGTATTTTCAACTAGAAATTTAGGCTTAAGAGTTTGCCTGAATAATATATTTTTTATCTTTCCTATTATTAGTCGCCTTTGATAATTATGTCAGTAGCTTTGATTGCTCATTATTTAGGTCCGCGTTTGGGTATTGGACATCATCTGGAAAGGTTATTACCCCCCTTAGTTCGTGAATTGAACGGTAGAGGTATTGAGGTCAAAATACTCGCTAGTCCTAACGCGATGGCACAAACTCCGGCACTACAGCAGCTACAAAAAATTGTTACCGTACTGCCCCAGCTAGATTATGCGCCGTTTAAACGCTATTTTTGGGTCGGCACTAGCTTGACAAATTATTGTCGTCGCGAACAGATAAAAGCTGTAGTCTGGCTATCAAATCCCATGGCGTTACCCTGGCATCCGGCAACGATCGCCACGATTCATGATGTGAATGAATGGAAAGCTGTAACTAAAGGTAAGCTACGTACTGCTCTACGAGGCTTTATTTATCTCGATGCTTCGGTAAAATTTGCGCGCAAAATTGTAGCGATTAGTAGAACCACCGAACAGGATCTATATCACTATCGTCCCCAAATCAAGACAACCTCGAAGCTGGTTTATATTCCTCAAGGTACGGATTCTCAGCTCATTGATTTACCTGCCGTTACTATTACTGCCGCGAGCAAACCTTTTTTACTCTACGTAGGTAGAATCGATCCGGTAGCCAAGCGTCTACAAGAAACAGTGGCACTGGCTCAAGCCATACGGGAAACAGATGGAAGAGACTGGGAGCTACATCTCGTCGGTGGCATGAATGAATCTACCCAAGCAGCGGGAGAAGCCTTTATTGACTCGATCGCCGATACGGACTGGATTCACTATCATGGTTATGTAGCCGATGAAGTTCTCGCGCAGTGGTATCGTCAGACAGATGCAGTGATATTTCTATCTGATTGTGAGGGATTTGGCTTTCCCATTGCCGAAGCTGCCTCTATGAATCGCTGGGCAATTATCAGTCAGCATAATACTGCCGGGGTAGAAGCCGGAGGAGCTGCCGTAATGGCGATCAACCCCGATAATCCTCCAGCCGCAGCCAAACTTGTGCTACAGCAGTTACATGCCCAACCCCAGCCAGCCGCTCAAAACGATTTACAAAAGTGGAGTGATAGCGCCGTTGCCTATGGCGATGAAATTGCGGGATTATTAGCTTAATTTTCGGAAAAGTAAAAAGTTAAGAGGTAAAAGGTAATTAGGTCTAAAGACATAAATTGCTACTCCAGTCTTGCTGTCCTCTGCCCTGATGACATTTAAACTGTTCTCCAACCCAAACAAGCTGCCATTTTTGCTCTGCTGCTGCGCCGTGGGGGGCAAACTCTAGTAGATAGCGAATAGCGGTGACGGAATCATCAGGAAGATTGGTTTGAGTGATAGTAACTCGGGCGAGATTATCTTTGATATATTCGGTTTGCACTGCTTCTCGTTCTGCTTCCACAATCTCGGTTAAACCCAGGGCAGATAAGGAGATCGCCTGGGGATCGTTACCCAGAGAAGAGGGCTTTGGCTGGGAAGAAACCTCAGGCTGAATTATTCCTGCGGGTTGGAGCGTCCAGTATTTGCGAATGGGAATCGCCCGATAGCTATCTTTGATGTTTGGCGAGGAAGGGGCGAGGGAGTTATCTACTGACCAAAGATCGATCCGAGAATTACTGTCGATCTGATTGGTTACCGTGGCAAAAACTTGGTTTTGAGGATTAAAAGCCATTATCTGAACTGCTTGATTCGCTCTTAAGCGGCGGGTGTTGCTCAGGGGCAAGCCGGTAGTCAGATCGGTCATGGTCGAAGAGTGAAAATTTCCGGCAATTAGTTGACTATTGCGATTGAGGCTAAAAACTCCACTATCGCTCTGGAGGTTGTGAGTTCGGCGATCGACCTTGCCTTGTTGCCAGTGCCAAACATTGATTTTGCCATCGTAGCTGCTGCTGACTAGCTTATTGCCGTCTTGGGTGAACTTGAGCTGCACAATTTCGTTACTGTGACCGTCTAAAGTCTCGATTAACTTTGGTTCGCTGGAATTTAATTGCCAGAGTTGAATTTGATTGACCAGTTCTCCCTGCTGTCCCCCCGCAATATTGGCATCAACCGTCGCCATAACCTTGCCATCGGGGCTAATGGCGATCGCCTCCACGGGATATGCGGTATCAAAACTAAAGAGCTTTTCTCCCGTAGGAAAACTCCAGACGGTAATCCCTGTCTCACAGGCTCCATAAATCCTGTCTCCTGTCGGGGCGAAGAGAATTTGCCGACAGCCAGGAATATCAGTAAGACTCAAAATATCTGCTCCTGTAGCTAAGTCACGCACCTTAATTGCTCGCTCAGGGTTGAGTAAACCCTGACTCCAGGTAGAGCTAGCTAAATATTGACTATCAGGACTAAAGGCGATCGCCGTCGGGGCAATTTCTAGGTTGATATCGCTGGCATAATGTCCCGACAAAACTCGCTGAATCTCACCGCTAGCAACATCCCACAAGGTAATTTGACTGGCGCCAACGCTGGCTAAGATTGTGCCATCGGGACTAAATTCGATTGCATTGACCGCCGTAGCCGATGCTAGACTCTGGCTCAAAACGGCATTTTCCCAGGGTGAAGACAGTCGCTCGCGAATATTATCGACAGCAGTTTCCGGCTGCTTTTGCCCCCGCACCGCTAGCTGGAGACTCAGAGCGATCGCGATCGCCACTAGATATTGGCAATAGTTCCGATTTTTAACTTGATTTTTCACAATTGTGTGTCAGGTAAGTAGACCTTTTGCATGAATACTAGACTAATCCCTTTTCCCTTATGCGAAGCCCTAAAGGACTTGCTACGCATCGCGGTATCCTTTAGGATTTCCTCTTGACCTTTTCTCAATCTAGGCGTTTGATGTTTAATAAAGTGGAATTACTTATCACTGCGGTTTTTGACGCAAGCAATACAGAACTAACAGGCAAAATAGCCCTGTTCCCAATAAGTATTTAATGGGGCTGGGAATCAGGGGACTAGGAGAAAAGAAACCTTCAATTGCCCCCGCAATCAGCAACATGGGCACAATGCCAAATAGTAGCTGCGCGGCTTTGATACCGCTAGTTTTTAGAGCGTCCAGACGTGTATATTGACCGGGAAAAACCAGGGCTTTCCCAATTAATAAACCCGCTCCACCGGAGAGGAAAATTGCCGGTAGTTCGAGGGAACCATGGGGAAAGACAAATGCCCAGAAAGGATAGGCGAGGCTGTTTTTGCCGACTAAAGTAGCCACCGCACTAATTAACAAGCCGTTGAATGCCATGATGTAAATTGTTCCTAGTCCCGCGAAAATCCCTCCGGCGATCGCTGTAAAGGAAACCTTGAGGTTATTAATCGTAATGCTGCTAGAGGCGATCGGTTCTATGCCCACAATCGAACCCATCCAAAGTTCTCCGTCCTCTTCTACAGTTCTGATGATTTCTTCGGGCACTGCTAGAGTCAGGAAAGTCGGGTCTTGCCAAGCGTACCACCAGCCAATTAAAGCCGCCAGACCAAAAATCCCTGTGGAGATCGCAATATAAGCCCAAGTATCCCGCACGATTTGGGGAAATCCCCAGAGGATAAATTCTTTGACCTGCTGCCACTCCTGACGCTGGGAACCTTGATAGATCTGGTTATAGCCCCGGGCAGTCAATCGCTGTAAATCTTGGGTCAGAATATTACCCACCTTGTTAGTTCTAGCTCTAGCCAGATCGGCCGAAACAGAGCGATAGAGACTGGCTAAATCTTTAATTTCTGTTGCCGACAGGGTTTTTATCCCCCGCTGTTCCGCCTGCTGTAGCAACCCGTCCAAACGTTTCCAATTTGGTTCTCTTCTGGCAATCCAACGTTGAACATTCATGGTTTTTGCGGCTTTAAGCTCTAAGCTC
>JBCBIN010000376.1:0-4088 GCA_038524555.1 Cyanobacteria bacterium J06623_7
TTTAACAAACAGCGTAGACCCTTAACTTGTCACGAATGCTCAACCCCCTTAACATACTTAAATAGAGAGCCACAAGCAACACGATTACGACTAGCTGCGTTACGCCAAATTTTAGTAGCAACATCCTCTAGTTGACGACCTTCGGCTAAAAGCATTTTGGATAGAACACTGGCATTAACAAAAGACCAAAATGAACAGGACTCCAGCATATAAGGTTCTTGAGTCTCACTATGAATACGAAAATCATAAAGAGAGTAGTCGCGATTCCCCAGGCTAGAGTGAGCGCTAGTTACCGCTTGGGTCAGTTTTTGCTTTAATTCGGGGGGGATATTTGCCGGACAAGCAACATTAACTGGCTGTCTGGTCAAACTCCCATTTTTCTGGGTTCCCAGCTTATCGTCTAGAGTTCTGATTGGCTGTTCTTCGGTCAACAAGTATTCCATTGGCGGTAAGACATGTAGTTGGTTGTCTTGTTCGATTACGCCCACACGCAATTCTCGACCGGGAATATATGCCTCAATTAATAAAGTGTCGTCGTATTTGAAACCCGATTCTAGCGCCAGCTCAATTTCCGCCTCAGTTCTCACTAGAGTGATGCCAGTTGAGTTGTCTTCTGAGTTAGGCTTGACGACAAAAGGAGGCTTAATAGTCAAAGTATCTTGTTTCGTCAGCAGCTGTGCTGGGGCGACTCTAACCCCCGCTGCTGCCACAATATTCCGCGTATGCGATTTATTTGTAATTAAAGAATTACAGTCGGCTCTTGAGCCAACGACGGGTATGTTTAATATGTCTTCAAACAGAGCACGATAGCTAGTCATGCCGGGAAAACAAAACATGTGGGGGACGACGACATCGACTTGAGGAAACCGGGCGATCGCTTGAGCGAGAGGCATTTTAGCACCCAGCTTGTCTAATGTTGAACCCAACTGCCACATGCCATCGGGGTGAACTACGGCATAAGAACTATTGACACTCTGCGGCTGAACTACCTCACTGGCGTAGAGTATGGATAGCTGATAGTAAAAATCGGAAACAGCCGAACCGACTAAATGTAATACCGATAGAGTAGCAGTTGCAGATAGTTGTTGTTCTCTAACTAGGGGAGAAAATGTAGTCATATTAAATTTAGCGTGAGTTCAGGTTGATTTTGGAGGAGGCAATCGCGGTGATACCAACTCACAAATTTGAAGCTGAGATTTATCTAGAAAAGGCGATCGAGCTAAAAAATACTGGCGTTGTTGACCAAAATAATTACCAGAGTAATTGTGGCGGCAATAGAGCTGCCGTTGTGCCGTATTAATCAGAACTCAGTCATCTTCAACGATTAGTCTTGAATTCGAGTGGGGCAACTAGAAATTGTCTTGACCTAGTTTCCACTTATCTTTAAAACTCGCTTGCTTATACTTTGTGAACCACAAGAGGGCTTTGTGTAAAGTTTTATAAAGCTATTGTATATTAAATAGGGCGTTTTACCATGTCTTGGCTTTTGTCTGGGTAATAAGCAAGGTGTTCGAGAAAATAAATGGCTGTTTTGTTTACGTCTGTTTCTACCCGTCAATAGTTCGGATATTTCATCTCATCAATACTGTTAATGGATATTAAATGCATTTACGATCTACAGGATTTGACTCAATATCTGGCTGAGGGAAATCGGGTTAAATATCTCTATTTTTGGGGACACCAGAACAAGAATGGTTCGATTGGTAAAAGCTGTTTTAGCCAGTGGTACGAAGCTGCGTTTGAGCTAGATAAGATCGAGTATCTAACTGCCGAACATTACATGATGGCAGAGAAAGCCAGGCTATTTAATGACTCACAAATGCTGGAGAAAATTTTAGCGGCATCTAATCCAGGGTTAGCGAAAAAACTCGGTCGCTCAGTTACCGGCTTTGACCAATCTATCTGGTTGAAACATCGTCGGGCAATTGTAGTTAGAGGAAACGTAGCCAAATTCGGACAAAATGCAGCCTTAAAGGAATTTTTGCTCAATACCAGAGATCGCATATTAGTAGAAGCCAGCCCCAGAGATCGAATTTGGGGTATTGGTTTAGACCAAAATCACGCTGACGCTGCCAATCCCTATCGCTGGAAAGGTCTGAATTTATTGGGCTTTTCTCTGATGGAAGTGAGAAATATACTCAAAGGCTAGAGCAAATGTAGCGATTATTGCCCACAATATAGATGAAACAAAATATATAAACAGGCAAGATGATAACTAGTACGGATAAGATTTTAGTCCCCGGGGCAACGGGTGGAGTCGGGCAATTAGTAGTGGCCAAGTTGCTAGCCAAAGAATTGAATGTACGCGCCCTAACTAGAACTAGATCTAAAGCTGAGTCGATGTTCGATAACCGAGTTGAAATTGTCGAAGGAGATATTCGCCAGCCCAATACTCTAGTTAATGCTGTTAGTGACGTTAGCTATATCATTTGCTGTACGGGAACCACAGCTTTTCCTTCCCTGCGTTGGGATTTTGCCAACTTGTTTCAACCGGCTAATAGTCCCGAAGCGGTAGACGGAGAAGGCGTTAAAAACCTCGTTGCCGCTGCACCACCAGACTTGAAGCGCTTTGTGTTTGTTTCTTCAGCGGGAGTCAAGCGCAAAGATAACCTTCCCTACAATATTCTTAATGCTTTTGGGGTACTAGATGCCAAGCTAATGGGGGAAACAGCGATAAAAAGCTCGGGCTTAAACTACACTATTATCCGTCCTGCTAGATTAATTGATGGCCCCTATACCTCCTACGATTTAAACACCCTGCTACGAGCTAAAACCAATGGTAAAAAAGCTGTACAAATCAAGCCAGGAGATAGCCTAGATGGTGAAACCAGCCGTATTGATGTCGCGAATGCCTGCACCGAATGTTTATTTGACGACAATACAATTAACAAAGAGTTTTCCCTTGCCAACTCAGGCGATCGCCCTGCCGTGACAGACTGGTCACAGCTATTCTCGGCGCTCTAAAAAAGCTACAAATGGTAAAAATATTGCTAAAGCTCCTGCTTACAAGCGATCTCGTCAAGAAATTGCTTACATACCCCAAGGACGAGAAATTATTTCTTATCTATCAGTATTAGATAATCTCAAACTCGGCACTAGTGCTAGTGGTAAAAGTAGCAAACGCATCCCTTCAGAAATCTTTCAATTCTTCCCGATGCTGAGAGAACATCTCTCTCGTCAAGGAGGTTTACTTAGTGGCGGACAACAACAACAACTGGCGATCGCGCGGGGATTAATGTGCAATCCTAAAATCATGCTTCTAGACGAACCAACAGAAGGCATTCAACCTTCCATCGTGCAGGAAATTGAAACTACCCTAAGAAGAATTAACCGCGAAAAAGGCATTACGGTAATAGTAGTCGAACAGAAAATTGACTTTATCCGCCAACTAGCACAGAAATTTTTCATTATGGATAAAGGTGCGATCGTTGCGAAAGGAAAAACACCCGAATTAACCGATTCTCTAGTACATCGCTATCTAACTGTTTAGTTCCGAATTATAGTAGCGATCGCAAAACGTTTAATTATTAAATGTAGAATGTTCTTCCAACCATAAAGCGATTGATTCTTGAGTTTCGTTATTCATTGTCAGACCTTCCATTTTAACCACCACTTCCATTTCCTCTACCTCTAGCCAATAGCCATTCAAACCCAGGAAAGTATACATAACCATAAAGGCGGTTCTTTTATTCCCATCTACAAAAGGATGATTATTTGCCAAAGCATAACCATAAGCTGCTGCCAAATCAAAAATCTTCGGCTCACCATAGGCATAAAGATGTTTTGGTCTAGCCAAACTCGCACCTAGTAAATTTGCATCTCTAACACCAGAACTTCCGCCATGTTGTGCCAATTGGTCTTCATGGATAGCTAAAACTATTTTTTCCGAAACCCAAATTGGTTCTTTCATTAAGCCAGTTCTTTCATCGCGTTTCTATATTTGTGGCTGCCTTTTTTATAAATAGCCATAGCTTTTTCAAATTCAGGATCGTAAGCAGAAAGCTTTACCCCATCAGGTGTTTCAGTAACAAATACCGTATCCCCTTCATTCACTCGTAACTTCTCTAATACTTCTTTTGGTATAGTCG
>JBCBIN010000377.1:0-4072 GCA_038524555.1 Cyanobacteria bacterium J06623_7
GGACAAACCCCAAACCAAACAAGACATATGCCCAGCCAACTTCCGCTCCTTCACGATGAATTCCTTTCCAGACCTTGCCATTCCAATACCAAGTTAAGGGCAGCTGACTATCCGCCATTTTGAGCAGTTGCTTATCGTAGTTGGTGGTAAAAATATGCTGGCAAAAGTTACAGGCAAAAGTTTCCATTAAAGGCATTTCGGCAACTTTTCCATGACGACAGACAGGACAGGGGTAGCTTCCCTCACAGTCGAAACGCTTAAATTCCGACCATTCTTGCTGTAACAAATCGGTATTGCTGGTGCTGCGAAAGGTGCGATGAAAATTGTGAACGTTAGACATATACTTTTAATGTCGTGATATTTTAACCGTGTAGCTAACTGTCAAAACTGCTTAGCTGCTGGGCGATATGGATAGACAAAGCGGCTCGATCCCCCAGATGAAGTTCGCCAACTACAATACTGTCCCACATCATCCCCAAGCACTTGACTAAATCTAGAGTGTAATTATAGCTAGCTGGCCGTGACTGCTGCCCAGTCTTAACTACTTTCGATATAAATGTCAATATTAATTTGCAATGTAAACGGTTGTTACCAATATTTAAGCTATATTAGGCGAACTTTTTGATAGTTGTTTGAGCTGTTGCTCGATTTGGGCGGACAGATGTCGCCGTTCTATTTCCCTTCCCGAATTGAGATTGTGTGAATTCTCGAGAAAAATAATGCTGTCAACTGAAGATAATGCCAGAAGACGAAACAAGAGCTGTACGATAGCGATCGGTACAGCAACTAGATTTTCTTCCTCTTGACCCTGAAACACCGCAGCATCGCGGACGGAAACAAAGGCATAAATTACTCGTTTTTCTTGCTGTAGCTGGGGATTATTAATTGTCGTTACGACCCAATCTGCCTTCAGATTTTGCAGCACATAGTATTCAAGCTGTTGCAGTTGCCGAGCATAAGATTCGAGAGTAGGAGCGATCGCTTTTTGCACCACTAAAGGCGGAACTCCATGACTAGCGGCATTATCGATAATTAGCTGTAACTGTTGCTTTAAATTCATGGGCACGTCGTGGTTGAGAGGGACGAAGGAACGGCTGGGCTATAGATATTACCCAGCTCCATCGGGCTAATTAGCCTTAGCTTTTTTTTGCCGAGCTTTCTTTTTCTCTGCCTGCTTGGCTTGCTTGGCTTTCTTTTTCTCTGCCTTCAGCTTGGCTTCAGTTTCCTGTCTGGCTTTCTCTTTTTCTTCCGCAATCTTATCTAGATAGTAGTGATAGTCACCACGGTAGGGAATTAGTTCGCCATCACGAATTTCGACGATTTTGTTGGCTGTTTGCGAAATAAAGTAGCGATCATGAGAGACAATTAGCACCGTCCCATCGTAGTTTTGCAAAGCTTCTTCCAGCATTTCTTTGGCTGGGATGTCCAGGTGATTAGTCGGCTCATCTAGAATTAGTAGATTGGCGGGTTTGAGGAGCATTTTTGCCAAAGCTAAGCGTGCTTTCTCGCCCCCACTCAAGGCAGCTACTCGCTTAAACGCAGTTTCACCACTGAATAAAAACTGTCCCAGCAAGGTTCTTACCTGTTCGTTTTTCCAGTCGGGAACTTCATCGTGAATTGTATCCATAACGGTCTTATCTAAGTCTAGAGCCTCGGCTTGGTTTTGCTCGAAGTAACCAGGAATAACGTTGTGTTTGCCTAGTTCGACCGTACCTTCATCAAAATCTTCCATACCCATAGCCATCCGCAACAGAGTCGATTTTCCTGCTCCATTTGGCCCTAAAATGGCAATGCGATCGCCTCTTTCGATGGTTAGTTCCGCACCCAAGAATAAAATATTATTGTTGTAGGCATGTACTAAATCGTTGATAATTACTACTTCTCGACCGCTGCGAGGAGAAGGGGGAAAGCTAAATTTCAAAGTTCTCAGGTTAGCAATTGGCGCTTCGACTAACTCTACCTTTTCAAGCTGCTTTTCTCTACTTTTAGCTTGAGTACTGCGGGTGGCACTAGCTCTGAACTTTTCAATAAATTCTTGCTGCTTGGCTAGTTCTTTCTGTTGTCTTTCGTAGGTAGCTCCCTGAGCCAGTCTGGCTTCGGCTTTCTGCTGGAGGTACGATGAATAATTACCCAAGTAAGTAGTCGAAACCCCCCGTTCGGTTTCTACAATTTTGGTGCAAAGACGATCTAGAAACTCGCGATCGTGGGAGACAATTACCATGGGAGTATTGATGTTGCGCAGATAGTTTTCTAACCACTCAATCGTCTCTAAATCTAGATGGTTAGTAGGCTCATCCAGCAGCAGTAAATCAGGCTCCTGGAGCAAAATTTTGCCCAAGCTCATCCGCATCTGCCAGCCACCACTATAAGAACTTACCAGGCGATCGCCATCTTCAGAAGTAAACCCCATCTCTGGCAGAATCTTCTCAATTTGAGCATCGAGAGTATAACCGTCTAAAGCTTCAAACTTACGCTGTAGCTTATCTAGCTTGTTAATCAAGCGGTCTAACTGTTCGGGATTGGCACTTTCCATATCCTGCTCAACAATTCGCATTTGCTGCTGGATATCATTAGCTTCGACAAAGACAGTCCAAAATTCCTCGTATACTGTACGAGTTGGCTCCACCTCAAACTCTTGAGTGAGATAGGCAATTTTTAAGCTAGCAGGACGGATAATCTCTCCGGAAGTTGCTTCTATCTCGCCGCTAATAATTTTGAGCTGAGTCGATTTGCCCGCACCGTTGACTCCGACTAAACCCACTCTTTCGCCGGGCTTAACCTCCCAGGTAACGTCTTTGAGAACTTCCCCCGTCGTGTAGGTTTTGCTGATATGTTCGAGTCGCAACATGGATTGTCTCCCAATAATGAGTGCAATGTGCCAGAGCAAATTACTTTGCTGAATGTTTATTTTTATTACATTTTTTGTCCATTATCTATTATATGATTAATAAATTGAAATCTTTAACTATTTTTGCGTTTAATATTGGCATCTAACGTTAACCAAAATAAACTTCGGGCGATCGCTCATGATTTCGATGGCTAAAAATAAGCTAAGGATCAAGTTTAGGCAATGAGGTAATATAAAGTCGCGATAGTATGACGATAAACTAACAATATTGTCCAAAGCATTAGTAATTATTTGGCAGTTTTTATTTTTAATTTAAAGTAGTTAATAATATTTTAGAGTAGCTCTCTAAATCTAAAATTGTTGGTTGTATTGTTATCGCCCACAGCTTTAAAGCTCTATCTCTTTTAGAGTTAGCACGAAGCTATTAGTTTTATATTCAATTTGGTTTTGAACCAGGCTAAATGCATTTTTGCCTGAGTTACTTATCGCCATTATTCATTACTATGACTAAAGTACTGATAGTTGATGATTTAAACAGCATCAGAGAATTTTTAAAAATTAATCTATCGAGCGAAACAGATATTGAAGTGGTTGGTCTGGCTAATGATGGTCGAGGTGCAATCACCCAAGTCGAAGAGCATCAGCCGGATATTGTGTTGATGGATATTAATATGCCTGGAGAAATCGATGGCATTGAGGCCACGGAAAAAATTACCAGGCGTTTTCCTCAGAGCAAAATTCTGCTTTTGACCAGCGAAGACGATCGCCATCAGCTAGATAGAGCCCTTAGAGCTGGTTCGAGAGGATATATTCTCAAAAATACCAGTATTAAAGATATTGCTAATATTATTCGCCTGGCAGAAAAAGGTTTCTTTCAGATTGGACCTATTGTGGGAGATTGGAACGGTAGCTTGCACCATAGCGTACAGATGAGTGCGAGTAAGTTAGAGCGAGACGAGGGGGACTTGGAGCGGACAGATGCAATTATTCCCCACAAATTTGATTATGCCGCTGATGCTAGCCGCTCGCCAGAAATGAGCCACACTATCTCAAATCTTAGTTCGCAACTGTTTCGGCTACAGGAAACAATCGAATCTCAAGAAGATACTATTCTCAATTTGGCTAACAAATATTCTCAGGTGCAGGAGGACGTCGCTCGTCAGTTACGCCGGGATAGAGCGGTCGATCGCAACTCCGGCTTTACAGTTTATGGTGTCAAACCCC
>JBCBIN010000378.1:0-4066 GCA_038524555.1 Cyanobacteria bacterium J06623_7
AAACTAAATCTCGATTTTAGCTGTCCGCAGTAAAGTGAAAATTCCGTGTTAATACGGATGAGTAAAAATTCGGAGATGAATACAATGTACTTAATTGAAGCTTTAATTTAATTTGAAAAGTTTTGACTGATTAAATTCTTATTTGGCACTGCTGTATTTATCGGGTAACTAACCCTCATCCGTAACCAAAAGCGACAAAAGCTGGCTATTTGACTGTGATTTGTACCCATAGATTTTAATTAAAGAGAAATTCAGTCAAAATGCTTCCTTAGCAAAATCGCTAGCCGTACTAATAAGAGTTGCTGATTTTGTGTAATCTCAAGCAATACTAAAAATTGAGTTGATCGTGAAAAAAATTACTTATCAAGCCGCACTAAAAGACCTGATTTTGCTGGTTCCCACAGAGCAATACAGCGACCCTCAACTAGCTAAAAGCTTATTGAAGTCAGGAGTGCAAGAGCCAATTGTTTTTTCTACCGACGGCACGAAAAGCCGCTTTGGGATGAAGCAACTCAGCGTTAAAGATGGAATGAAGAGACTTAATCTTGCTGCCAACAACCCAGAAATTGGCGAACTAATCGCCCAGGTAGTTCTAGTCGAAGATTCTATTCTTGAGTTAGCTCCTCTCACTACTACCGTTGCGAATAATAAGGTATCTGAAGCCAATCTGTATCAAAAAACTTACAGCTGGAAAAACGAGAAGCGCAACATTTCCGAACGCTGTACTGCTACAGAGCTTGGTCGTAAATATGGTATCCGTTTGCAATATCTGAATACCGTGATTCAGGGGAAAGTGAAGTGCAGTCGTGGCTGGAGCCTCGTAGCATCAGAAGTTGTTGCTTCATAGCCCTATCTATAGTCGTTCTAATTAGTCAATCCATCCTCTAAGTTAAGTTATCGATCTAAAATATTAGGCGATCAACAACAGAATACAGATTAGTTCGTACTTTCCTATGGTTTCTCTTGAGAACGACTATTACCGTATACTTATCATCGGTAACTTTATAAGTACATCTAGTATTGCGTCTTAGATAATCTAAGCTCATAGCTCTATATCAGCAGCATAGTTTTCCAGTGATTCACCACAGAACTGGGGCTAGGCTGCTTTGTTTTGCTTCTGAAACTAAACTTTTCACTAATTTTTACAAAAAAGTTGGTTAATTATTCCTGAGAAACGTTAACATAAGTTAACAACGTTTAAACAAAGTAATAGATCTTAGTGCTGCTTTGCCTTTACATATCTTAAACTGTATTTAACTAGACTATAAAAGTCAGATGGATCGGCGGAACATGTCTCCACTAGTTGTGGGGCGAGACAAAGTGGCAATCGTTAAAATAAACATAATTAAGGTTTTTAATCTTCAGCTAAGGGAGGCTGTCTGAGTGAGCAAAGATAACAATAAAAAGTGGCGCAATGCGGGTCTATATGTCCTGTTAGCCATCGTGGTAGTTGCTTTGGGTACTGCCTTTTTAGATAAACAACCCCAAACCAGCGAAAGTTGGCCCTACAGCAGGCTAATTGACGAAGTTCAAAATAATCGGGTAGAAACCGTAAAAATTAGTGCAGATCGTACTCAAGCGCAGGTTATTGATCGCGAAGGTACACCAATCAGAGTCAATCTGCCTAACGATCCTCAACTAATCGATATTCTGAGCGATAACGGTGTTGATATTGCCGTTTTGCCTCAAGGAGATGAGGGCTGGTTGTTCAAAGCTTTAAGCAGCCTCTTATTTCCCATTCTTTTATTAGTAGGTCTATTCTTCTTATTGAGAAGAGCCCAAAGTGGTCCCGGTTCCCAGGCAATGAACTTTGGTAAGTCTAAAGCCCGGGTACAAATGGAGCCAAAAACTCAGGTGACTTTTAGCGATGTTGCCGGTATCGAACAGGCGAAGCTAGAGCTTACTGAGGTAGTAGACTTTCTTAAAAATGCCGATCGCTTTACAGCAATTGGAGCCAAAATTCCTAAAGGTGTCTTACTTGTAGGTCCTCCAGGAACGGGTAAAACATTGCTAGCCAAAGCCGTAGCTGGTGAAGCTGGTGTACCTTTCTTCAGCATCTCTGGTTCTGAGTTTGTAGAAATGTTTGTCGGTGTGGGTGCTTCCCGTGTCCGTGACTTGTTTGAGCAAGCGAAAGCTAACGCTCCCTGTATCGTCTTTATCGATGAGATTGACGCCGTGGGTCGCCAACGTGGTGCTGGTCTTGGTGGCGGTAACGATGAGCGTGAACAAACTCTCAACCAACTGTTAACCGAAATGGATGGTTTTGAGGGCAACACTGGTATCATTATCATCGCCGCAACTAACCGTCCCGACGTATTAGATTCAGCCTTGATGCGTCCCGGTCGTTTTGACCGTCAGGTAGTTGTAGATCGTCCTGACTACTCTGGTCGTCAAGAAATCCTCAACGTTCACGCTCGTGGTAAAACATTAGCCAAAGACGTTGACCTCAATAAAATTGCTCGTCGTACTCCTGGTTTCACTGGTGCAGATTTAGCCAACTTACTCAACGAAGCGGCAATTCTTGCAGCACGTCGTAGCTTAACCGAAATCTCCATGGATGAAGTCAACGATGCGATCGATCGCGTTATGGCTGGGCCTGAGAAGAAAAACCGCGTCATGAGCGAAAAACGTAAAGAGCTAGTGGCATATCACGAAGCCGGTCACGCTCTAGTTGGTGCTTTAATGCCCGACTACGACCCCGTACAAAAAATCAGTATCATTCCTCGCGGACGTGCTGGCGGTTTAACCTGGTTTACTCCTAGTGAAGACCGTATGGAATCTGGTTTATACTCTCGTTCTTATCTACAAAACCAAATGGCGGTTGCTTTA
Organism: Cyanobacteria bacterium J06623_7; assembly: GCA_038524555.1. GTDB lineage: Bacteria > Cyanobacteriota > Cyanobacteriia > Cyanobacteriales > Xenococcaceae > Waterburya. The sequence continues at coordinate 2,830 of JBCBIN010000378.1, forward strand.
GGCGGTCGTTTGGCAGAAGAGATTATCTACGGTGAAGAAGAAGTTACTACCGGTGCTTCTAACGATTTACAGCAGGTAACCAGAGTAGCTCGTCAGATGGTAACTCGTTTTGGTATGAGCGATCGCTTAGGTCCTGTAGCTTTAGGTCGCCAGAATGGTAACGTCTTTATGGGTCGTGATATTGCTTCCGATCGCGATTTCTCCAATGAAACCGCAGCAGCGATCGACGAAGAAGTGCGTAACTATGTAGACCAAGCCTACAGCCGGGCGAAGAGAGTCTTAACCGAAAACCGTCATATCTTAGATAAATTAGCAGACATGCTGATTGAAAAAGAAACTGTAGAAGCAGATGAGCTACAGAATGTCTTGGCGAACAACGAAGTTAAGATGGCTTCCTTAGCATAATTTTTAGTTACCTAGCTGAATTTATTTTTAGTTAGTAATCAAGTTGGTTCTTACCATAGTTTACTAACATCGTTCGAATATTTAACTGGCAGTACTCTTAGTCTGAGTGCTGCTTTTTTTTGAAATATTTATCGAGATAATTAGTAATCTTAGAATTATTACTGTATTTTTATATTCTTGATGGCAAAACCGATCTTCTATTAGTTCGTCCACATAACATCAAGTCAGGTAGGTGTATAGGATCGTGATCGCTTCGGTTATTACTCAAAATAAAACTTTAACGCAGCTATTTTATTTAGAAGTTTATTCTGATGCCATTCATGTAGTACGACCATAGGATAGAAAAAAATAAACATTTTAATAATATGGTTTTTACCCTCGAACGAGAATCAGATGTCGCCCAAACAGATAATTTAAACGATCTAGATAATTTAATTAAATATTTAACTGCGTTGATGCCTGATGAACAGGAATCGAATGTTAATTCACATTTTATTGCTCCATGTTTTATCGGCGCTTTAGGTTTTTCCCTTGCAGAGCGGGTGAGCGAATTTAAAACAAAAAATAGTAACAGTGGACAAACAAGAGTTGACTATGCCCTGCGCAAGAATACGGAAGGAAAGATATTTGCACAAGATAAAGTAAATCCTTTGGTTCTGATGGAAATAAAAGGCAGAGATATCGATCTTACCTACGGCACAAAATCTTATAAAAAGACGGTAGAGCAGATGAAAGGCTATCTGCTCGGTTCCAAGTGTATAGCAATCGAAGTATAGGTTAGGACGTTTGTTTAACAGCTAAATCTACTCTTTCTCGAAAGTCATCAATACTA
>JBCBIN010000379.1:0-4061 GCA_038524555.1 Cyanobacteria bacterium J06623_7
CTTACTCAGTCTAGGCAAAAAATCGATCTCAAATTATAGAGACTGAATTAAATATCAATATCTGAGAAAATAGCATGATTGCTGAAATATCTATGCCTGCAATCAGTTAAGTTCTGTATACTGCGAACAATAGATCCTAAAGAAAAGATATATTGTTAAAATTGGTAAAGATAATTAAAAATTAAAATTAAGCTATAAAAACTATGGGTCGTATTGGCGTTTTGATGCTCAATTTAGGCGGACCCGATAAAATCGAAGATGTCCGTCCCTTTCTCTATAATTTATTTTCTGATCCTGAGATTATCAGACTACCTGTTAAGGCGCTCCAAAAGCCTTTAGCTTGGTTGATTTCTACTCTAAGAGCAAAAACATCTCAGTCAAACTATTTGGAAATCGGTGGTGGCTCTCCTCTGCGACAAATAACCGAAGCGCAGGCAGAGGCTTTGGAGGATAAGCTCAGAGAAATGGGGCAGGATGTCAAAATCTATATTGGTATGCGCTACTGGCATCCTTTTACGGAAGAGGCGATCGCTCAAATCAAGCAAGATGGCATCAGTGAAGTTGTAGTTTTGCCCCTGTATCCTCAGTTTTCCATCAGTACGAGCGGTTCTAGCTTCCGTGTCTTGGAAGAAATGTGGTCATCGGATCCCGTGCTCAAAGAGGTAGAATATACTCTTATTCCTTCTTGGTACGAAAATCCTGGTTATTTGCGATCGATGGCAGATTTAATCGCTCAAGAACTGGACAAATTTCCCAACCCCAATCAGGCTCATGTCTTCTTCAGTGCCCATGGCGTTCCCGTCAGCTACGTAGAAGAGGCAGGGGATCCTTATCAAGAGCAGATTGAGGAATGTACTCGCCTAATTATGGAAACCTTAGGTCGAACAAATCACTACACCCTGGCATATCAGAGTAAAGTTGGCCCAGTCGAATGGCTACAGCCCTATACTGATGATGCTCTTCAAGAGTTGGGCGAAAAAGGTATTAAAGACTTAGCAGTTGTACCAATTAGTTTTGTTTCCGAACATATTGAAACTCTGCAAGAAATAGATATTGAATACCGCGAAGTTGCTGAAGAAGCAGGAATTGAAAACTTTCATCGCGTTCCCGCTTTGAATGTCCATCCAGGGTTTATTGATGCTCTGGCTAATTTAGTTGTTGACTCTTTAGACGGAAGCCCTTGTTACTTTGAAGATGTCACTCATCCGAAAAAGAACATGAAAATGTATCCTCAGGAGAAATGGCAGTGGGGTCTAACTACCGCCGCTGAGGTCTGGAACGGGCGCTTAGCGATGCTAGGCTTTATTGGTCTGTTGGTAGAATTACTAAGCGGTAGTGGTCCCCTACACATGGTGGGTATACTTTAGCATTGACCATTGAGCGCCGAATTATTAGGCAATTCTAGTTAATAGTTAATAAAAAAGATTCATTGGTTTTATAGTTCAATGAATCTTTTTCTGTATTTAAATTTAATTTTTTGTTTCTCAACAGCGATGTGGTTAACCGCCACGCACAATTAAGCAGTAGCTAATTCTGGTTGGGGACGCTTGCTGTTACGAATACCTTCAATTGCTTCCGCATAGTCAGGAGCTTTGAATACTGCCGAACCGGCAACGATCGCGTTAGCACCAGCTTCTAGTACCTGCCAAGTATTATTAGGCTTGAGACCACCATCAACTTCGATCCAGGGATCTAAACCTTTTTCATCGCACATTTTACGCAGATCTGCTACTTTATCTACCATCGATTCAATAAAGCTTTGACCGCCAAAACCGGGGTTAACGCTCATAATCAAGATTAGATCGCACAGAGGCAATACGTGTTCGATCATCGATAGCGGCGTACCGGGATTCAAAACTACTCCCGCTTGCTTGCCTAACTCGCGAATTTGACCCAAAGTACGGTGTAGGTGGGGTGAAGCGTTATGTTCTACGTGGACGGAAATGATGTCAGCACCAGCATTCGCAAATTCTTCAACGTATTTTTCTGGTTCGACGATCATTAAGTGAACATCAAGAGGCTTATTTGTAAGAGGACGAACTGCCTTGACAATCATAGGGCCAATAGTGATGTTAGGGACAAATCTGCCGTCCATTACATCAATATGAATCCAATCGGCACCGGCTTTATCTACCGCCTTAATTTCTTCACCAAGACGACTGAAATCTGCCGATAAAATTGAAGGAGAAATAACAGTTTTCTTATTAGTCATAAATTTTAATTCTCTTAGTTTTGTATCGAGCGTAACAAAAATTTATTTAGTTAATTAATAAGATATCATGTTTTTAACTTACAAAGAGTCTAAGCAAAACTAATATGTTTTGTTTATACCAACGATTAAATTAATTTAATTATCGATTTTTCGCGTAATTTAAAGATTCTAAACTACATTCAAAACTCTACCTGAGAGAGACGTTGCTGGAGCATTTTGGGAAATGCAGCATAGTACTTTTGATTGAGAGGGGAAGGGTGGGGTAAAGGTAGGAGAGTAATTGCCTTGGTCTGCGACATGCCGGCATTGTCCGTGGTACTAATATTTATCGTTAACTGTGCTTCAAAACGATCGCTGCGGCTATAAAATTCATTAACTTCCCCTTTATTACCGTAGGGGGCAAACCATTTAAAAGCTTCGGTGCCCAAAGTAATAATTTGCTTTCCCGACCAGTGCAATACAAACATCTGTTCTAAAAAGGGACGAAATCGTTTTTTTACCTTCATGAGATAGGCTTTATTGCCGGGTGGTTTGTAGGGAACAGTATTAGTCAACAAAACTCGCTCGATAGTCGTCGCATCTAAAGCTGTACGGGTAGGTGCTTTATCATTATGAACGGCGTAATAAAAACCCTGTCTGACCATAGTGCCAGACGCGCCAATTAACGGTTGACGGGCGTGAACCTCATCCTTACCCAAGTCACGACCAAAAAAACAGAGGGGACTAGCCAAATTACCGGCATATAAAATCGGTTCGGTTGGTTCCATTCCTGCTGACTGATAAACCGGAACATCAATCGGAAATTCCTCTCGCTGGGCTTCTTGCTGTACCTGAGAAATAAGAGTGGCGATATCGGACATGAATTCGACTTGAGATTTAACTAGATCGACCATAATTATCTCATCCTGAAGGCGATCGCTAACCCGACTATCTATATAGATTCCCCCTGGTAAAATTGTTTCCGTCCTGGCAATTATTCAATATGAGTCTAATTTATCGATATCCCCCTCTAATTCAAGGTCGTCTCCGCAAGCGCTACAAAAGATTTCTGGCAGATATAGAACTAGATACGGGGGAAATAATTACGGCTCACTGTCCGAATACGGGTCCCATGACGGGAGTCGCAGTTGTAGACAGCATTGTGCAGGTATCTAAAAGCGATAACCCCAAGCGCAAGCTGGCATACACTTGGGAGATGATTAAGTTAGAAGATACTTGGGTGGGTACCAATACAGCCATACCCAATCGCGTCATTAAGCTAGCACTACAGCAAAAGCTGTTACCTGAATTAGCAGCTAGATATAGTGAAGTGCGCTCGGAAGTTCCCTACGGTAAGGAGAAAAAAAGCCGCATTGACTTTCTTTTAACCGATGATACTCAACCAGATATCTATGTCGAAGTTAAAAGCGTTACCCTAAATTCGGGTAGCCTAGCCTTGTTTCCCGATACTGTAACCACCAGAGGACAAAAACACCTGCAAGAATTAACGGATCTCGTTCCCAATACCAAAGCCGTAATGCTCTACTTTATCAATCGTGCCAATTGCGATCGCTTTGCTCCCAGCGATACCTGCGATCCTAAGTATGGTGAACTACTAAGAGCGGCAGTAGCTAACGGAGTGGAAGTGTTGCCCTATCGCTTTGACATAACTCCGGAGGGAATTAGCTGTTTGGGACTAGCAGATTTTCTACCTCATGAGTCTATGGCAAACTGACATTTAGCCACAAATTTAGACTAAATCTAACTAAAAATGGCGACTGACTTGGTTATGAAATGATGACACAGTCCTACTTCAGATAATTTAGTCACAGCTTTAGCAATCTTTTTATCCCAAAATGATAGTAGGGAT
>JBCBIN010000380.1:0-4061 GCA_038524555.1 Cyanobacteria bacterium J06623_7
CGCCACTTGCCGTAGTTTCACGCCAGTAAAAACCAATCCAGTTGGCGATCGCCTTGAGAGAATAGCTTTCAACGGGAAAAATCACCGCTGTATTGACCCAAAAGTGGAGATCGACCAAACGAGATAGAATTTCTTGCTTTTGCCATTTGGGAGTGCCGTAAAGTCGTGCTAGACGCTTAATTGTATCGACTTCGTACTCGGAATAATGAAAAATTGGGGCATCGGGATAGAGATCGAGAAAATCGAGAAATTCTTGCCAAACTGTTCCTTCTTCTTCGGGGTTTTCGGCGAGAAAAGCGTAAAACTTTTCGGTATTCTGCTGGCGATCTACCAGTAGCACTCCCAGTAAGTAGTCTATTTGGCGTTCGGGTTCGGCTTCGATATCAAAATATAGTTCGATCGCACCGCTGGGAATCGGTTGGGTATTGACCAAATCGAAGTTGCTTCTGACCGCAGGGCGATCTCTTTGAATTGCTTTAATTTGCTGTTTTAGCCGCTCAGCAACTTCAAAACTTAGTGCTTCTGCCAAAATATCAGTCGGCACATCGATTAGAGTTTCGGCGCTATCTATGCCAAGTGCTTGAAGATGTTCGTAGCGTTTGGGAGTAACCCCCGGGATTAGAGATAGATGTTTGCTAGATTGGGCAACTTGGTGACAATAGCTGTGCCAACTACAGAGGCTACACCGCTGGCGGGAGATAAAGACCTCTGGTTCGTCTCGTTTAGCCAACATCTTTAAGCAGTCAAGCACCGTAGACTGAGTTTTAGTCATCCAGTGACTGAGATTGAGCTGATGGGAATTATATTCCTTGAGAATAATTTGCGCCTGGGTTGGTGATTTTCCCTGAATCAGCGTCAAAATTTGGCTATGAAAAGCCGAAATTAATTTATATTCTGGCTTGGGTTTACGACCTAGCTTGATATTGACGGGCAGATATTCCCAGTTACCAAAGACGGACTCTCCGGGCTGTTTGATGAGGAGGCTAGGAGCGGCAGTAAAGTTAATTTGCGCTAAAAAATCTTGATGCTTCGAGGTTAGTTCTCGATCCCAATCATCATTATCTAGTAGCGATCGCCATTGAGAATAATCGACACTCAAAGTCCCTCGGGCAATGCAGTCTACTCCCTGCTGCATTAACTGAACTGTCTGCTGGGCATTTAACTGCCAGTCTCGCCGGCTGGCGCTGGGTTGCTCTGGTGCAAGCGATCGCGCGGCAATGACGTTTTTGATATGAGTCCGATTTTCTCGCTTGAGCTTGAGTAAAAAATCTTTATCGGCATCTCTTGCTTCTGAGTCACCATACCATTCGAGAAAAACACGACGGTTACAGCGTTTGTAATTGAGCAGCAGATGGTCGGAGATTAGCATTTTTTTGCCTTCCAGCAAGAGAACAGAATAGAAGGGGATAATTCTCTGCTTAGATGCGGACGGAAAACACTTTCGAGCCGAATATTATATTGCTGAATATTTAATAGAAAATGTCGATATACTAACAATGGTTCGCCACAGAGCAAGATCTTACGTATGACTAATAGTTTATCGAAAACCGACCTGAAAGAACATCGCCTGCAATTTCCGGGATTAATTAATAAGAACTATTTTAACTTCGGTGGTCAGGGAACCATGGCAGAAAGTTCTTTACAGGCAATTGTCGATACCCACCAGTACATTCAAGAAGTAGGACCTTTCTCGGGCAAGATTAACGGCTGGCTGACCGAAAGAGTTAATTTACTGCGTCGGGCACTGGCTAAGGAACTAGAAACTACTCCAGAAACAATTACCCTCACTGAAAACGTTACTGCTGGCTGCAATATAGCTATGTGGGGTCTAGATTGGTCGGCAGATGATCGTATTTTAATGACGGATTGCGAACATCCGGGGATTATCGCCACGGTTGAAGAAATAAAACGACGGTTTGGCGTTGAGGTCAGTATCTGTTCGATGATGGACACGCTCAATGATGGAGATCCGGTGGCTGTTATTCGCAGCCAGCTAACAGAAAATACCCGCATGGTGGTTTTGAGCCATTTACTCTGGAATACAGGACAGGTATTACCCCTCCAAGAGATAGCCCAAGCCTGTCATAATTATCCTGCCCGGCAGAAAATCCGAGTAATGGTAGATGCAGCCCAGTCTGTTGGTTCATTGGACCTAAATTTACCTGCTCTTGGTATCGATTTTTATGCATTTACCGGTCATAAGTGGCTTTGTGGCCCGGCGGGGGTAGGAGGCTTATACATTAGTCAGGCTGCTTTTGCCGAGTTGAACCCGACCTTTATTGGCTGGCGTGGGGTAGAAATGGACGATCGCGGTCACCCCATTGCCTGGAAGCAGGATGGAGCTAAATTTGAGGTGGCTACTTCTGCCTATCCCGAATATGAAGGTTTACGCCAAGCGATCGCGATTCATCAAGAGTGGGGCAACAAGAGTGATCGCTATCAAAGAATTTGTGAATTAAGTAATTATCTCTGGTCAAAACTACAGCAAGTTGAGGAAGTCACCTGTCTTAAAAATACCTCACCCGAAGCTGGCTTAGTCTCTTTTCAGGTAGCAAACATCGAACATAAAAAATTGGTGGATACTTTAGAAGGTCAGGGATTTTTATTACGCACAATTGCCAACCCCGACTGTATTCGTGCCTGTGTCCATTATTTGACCTTGACTGAAGAATGCGATCGTCTTATTGATGCGATTAAACAAAACCTACAGTAACTTTCGGCAAATTTCTTAGCTGTAATTTTGACTAGAATGAATAGAACGAGCACTCAATCATGACAGATGGCGACTTTACAGCGTAAAAGAATCGAAAACACCCCGGGTAACTTCTATGTAGACTCTAGCTGCATTGATTGCGATACTTGTCGTTGGGTTGCCCCAGAAGTTTTTAATCGTCAAGCTTCTCAATCTGCAGTATTCCATCAACCAGCTACAGAAAGAGAAAAACTCGAGGCAATGCAAGCTTTACTAGCATGTCCCACTGCTTCAATTGGCACGATGGACAAGCCTACTGGAATCAAGCAAGCACAGCAAACCTTTCCGATTAAGGTTGCCAATAATGTTTACTACTGTGGCTATCATTCTGCCGACTCTTTTGGTTCGGCTAGTTATTTAATCCAGCGTTCCGAAGGCAATATTTTGATTGATTCGCCCCGTTATACGCCGCCATTAGTTAAGCAAATAGAGGCCATGGGGGGAGTTAAGTATATGTATCTAACCCATCGAGATGACGTCGCCGACCATCAAAAGTATCACGACCATTTTAATTGCGATCGCATTCTCCATGAAGATGATGTGCAGCCAGATACTGAGGGTGTGGAAATTAAGCTATCGGGAACTGAACCTACAGAACTTGATTCAGAAATCATGATCGTTCCCGTCCCAGGACACAGCCTCGGTCATACTGTCTTGCTTTACCAAAATAAATTTCTCTTCACCGGCGATCATCTTGCCTGGTCGCCCTATCTCGAACAGCTATACGCCTTTCGTCGCTTCTGCTGGTATTCCTGGTCGGAACAGATAAAATCGATGGAGAGACTAGCCGACTACAGTTTTGAGTTGGTTTTACCCGGTCATGGTCGTCGCTATCATGGTAGCGTTGCCGAAGCTAAACAGCAGATGCAGCAGTGTCTCGCCTGGATGAAACAGCAGTAATTAATGTGATTCGGTTTAACAAAATTACCTAGCTATTTATCCCATACATTCACTTTCAATGTACCTAGCTGTTCTAAAGATTCAGTCGTATTTCGTCAAAATATTTAAGATCGCGCTCCGTGATTTCATAAGCTATTCTTGCATCTTCCTGTAGCTGTTTGGCTTGGGAATTATCGGAAACTGCATCAATACCTTTTCTAATACCTGTTACGCCAGCACTAATAGAGTGCATCCCAGTAATGTAATAAGTAAATATACTCAAGGAAATAAAGGCGCAAAATAACTATGCTTGAAGAGTAGTCAAAGGGATTATTCTATTGTTACGAACCTAGATTCTTGAGCTTCAAAAATATGCTCAGGAAATAGCGAAAATACTATACGCAGAAACAAACTCAGAAGAAATCAAGAC
>JBCBIN010000381.1:0-4019 GCA_038524555.1 Cyanobacteria bacterium J06623_7
ATCTGAGGCTCTAACTACAGATTCAAATTCAATTTGGCGGTGAGTACCGTTGCAGAAAGGCTGGTTGGTTGACGCTCCACAGCGACATAAGGGTATGGCTTTGCCTTCAGCTTTAAATTCATTGCCTGCTGCATCCACAATTGATACGTCACCCTGAACTAAAAATGGACCACTGTCTTTAACAGTAATTTTGGTATTGGACATAGTTTCTCCTTAACTACGGTCGATCGAGACAATTGCTAACGATTGTTTAAGTCGTCTTGTCCCACTGTCTAGATTAGATCGACTTTGCCCATGGTGACTCCCTCGACCGAAGGAATCAATCTATTTGCCCTAACTAAAAATGTATTATGATGCATATTACTTGGACTTTTCGCTCATCACCGAACTATTATTATGCTTATTCGCTTTCGGCTCGTATTCCTGTCGTCGCAGACGTAATTGAATATCTTCTAGTAGCTGACGATTAACTCCCATCAGGTCGGCAATTAAGCCAAATATCCAAAGCTGTACCCCAATCAAAATCAAAATCGCCGCCAAAATCAAGCTGGGGACACGAGGTTTAGCGGGATTATCGCCCCAGATGCCCCAAAATAACAGCAGCCAACGGCAGCACAGCAGAAAGCCCAAACTAGCGGGAATACTGCCCAACATCATGAAAAACTTTAGCGGACGATAGGTCATAAAGATGCGCACGATGGTCAAAATCGAGTGCTGGACGTAGGCAGAAATACTTTTGACTAACCGAGAGGGACGGATAAAGCCATTGGTGCGAATGGGAACGGAAGTGATTGCCAGACCCTTTTGTCCTGCTTGAATAATTGTTTCTAGGGTGTAGGTATATTCGTTGAAAACATTTAACCTTAAAGCCGCCTCCCGGCTAATGGCGCGAAAACCACTGGGAGCATCGGGAATATCGGTTTGACTGGCCAGACGTACGACAAAACTACCCAGCTTTTGCAACAGTTTCTTAATGGGAGAAAAGTGCTTGATATCCTGAATTGGTCTAGCACCAATCACAATCTGGGCATTACCGGCTAAAATCGGCGCAATGAGTTGGGGAATATCCGCCGCACAGTATTGATTATCGGCATCGGTGTTAACAATAATATCCGCACCTGCCTGAAGACATGCTTCAATCCCCGCCATGAAACCTTTAGCTAAACCCTGATTAGTTTGTAGATCGACGATATGGTCTACGCCACAAGCCCGAGCGACTTCGAGGGTGCGATCGCGACTGCCGTCATTAATAATCAACCATTCAACCGTATCTATGCCCGGTAGCTGACGGGGAAGCTCTGAGAGAGTTAGTCCCAAGGTTGCCTCCTCGTTATAGCAAGGAACTTGAATAATTAGCTTCATGGCGGTTCAATCCCGGGTCGCAACTGTATCTGTGGCTGAATCTGTGGCTGAATTTGTAGTTGCTAATTGTCTATTGTCCCCCGTCCATTGTCAATTTGCTGATCAATTTGCCGATCGCTTGATCGTCCAGAAGGGAAAAGTCTGACTGGGATTTATCGCCACGCCGTTAACGTTCTGTTGGGCAAAAGCATAGTCTTTAGTTTGCCATAGGGGGACGTAGGGTACATCCTGTCCCATCAGTTGCTGTAGCTCGACTAAAATTGCCTGGCGTTTGGCTTCATCCTGTTCCTGTCTCGACTGCTCGATTAGCTCGTTAGCGCGATCGCTGTAGTAAAAAGAACCACGACTTTGAGCCGCACCAGATTCACAGCCAGTATTAATAGAACCCTGGCTACAGCTAAGGAAAGGCTGGAGATAGTTATCTGGGTCGAGAAAATCGGGATACCAGTCAACTAATGCCGCCGGATAGACTCCCTGACTGAGATTGCCAAAAAAGGAAGCCGACTCAACGCTATTGGGAATAAACTGCACCATCCCCTCCAATTCCCGTTCGGCATAGGCTTTCATGGTTTCGGCAACAATGCCCCGGGTAATGGAACCGCTAGGGTGCCAAATTTCGACAATTGCCGGTTTCGCCGCCGAATAGCCAGCTTTGGTTAGCAATTCTTTAGCTTTAGCGGTATTCGCTTCACCATAAAGTTCTTCAAATGCCGGTTGATATGAAGCAAAGGCGGTAGGGACTAGACTATAAATCGGTTCTGCCTGTCCTTTTAACACCCGTTCGTTAATTAAACCACGGTTGAGACTGGCGGCGATCGCCTGACGCACTTCGGGCTGGTTAAGGGGTTCTTGCTGTTGGTTGAGTACGAGATAGTTAACTACGGTTCCCGAACCTTCAACGATTTGATACTGATCGCGATCGCTTAATAAGCTGGCAATTTGCTGGGGGTCGAGAGACTGATAGGCTACATCAACGGCACCAGTCTTAAAACTATTAAACAGGTTGGCTGAATTACCGCCATAAACCTGCATATTGATACCCTGGTTAGCGGGTTGTTCGCCCCAATAGTTGGGATTAGCATCCAGGCTAATAGAATCGCTTTTAAATTGCTTGAGCTGATATTTTCCCGTCCCGACTAGCTGATTGGGGGTAAATTCCCCCGCACCTAGTTGATAGACCTGAGGCGATACGGCACAAGCACCGGGAAAAGCTAGTAGGGCAGTAAGAGCGGCAAAAGGTTGCTTGAGGTTAATTTGGAGTTCGTAGTCACCGGTAGCCTTAATGGAATCGATAACGTCACTCAGCAGAAAGGCTGGTTTACCACCATTCTCCATAAAACGCTGGAGGGAAAATTCCATGGCTTGGGCATTAAACGCCGTACCGTCATGAAAAGTGACCCCCTCTCGCACGGGAATAGTATAGGTCCGGCCATCATCGCTGATAGTAGGCAATGCTGTCGCCAACAGAGGTTCTATTTCCGTCGTCCCAACTTTGTAGGTATACAGACTTTCAGCCACGTTATAGATAATGTTTAAACCCGCCAGTTCGTAGTTGTCGGCAGGGTCGAGAGTGCGTGGTTTTAGGGTCGTCCCGACAGAAATGCGATCGCTGTCGATGGCTGGATTATTTGACTGGGGAGAACCGTTGCAAGCCACCGTGAGGGCAAAACAGCAGCAGAACAAGATTAAATAACGACCGAGCTTGTTTAGTCGTTGCCCCAAGCCAGAAAATCGATTAGTACTCATTACCTAGTAAGATTTAGAAAGTCTACTTCGCATGATAATAGGTAATTTAGCAATTCGTCGTCTGTCGTGACGATCTTAGCTTAAAAAGCAGCCCTAGACTCTATTTCTAAGTATTTCCCCGGGGAACCATGATGATTACTCCCCTCTCTAATTCTGGCTATCGCGAATTCTGGCTGTGGCTTATACGTCAGCGTCAACGCTTGCGAGTGGCAGGAAAATCGATGCTACCGACGCTATCTCCGGGAGACGAAATCCTCTTCGATCCTAACGCCTACCAACAACAGAGACCTCAAGTGGGTGATCTCGTCGTACTCCAGCACCCCTTCCGTAGTGACTTAACCATCGTCAAAAGAATTATGGCAGTTGCCGAAAGCGATCGCTATTTTGTGGTGGGAGATAACTTAGTGGCAAGCACCGATAGCCGACACTGGGGCCATATAAAGCTTTCTAACATTATTGGCAGGGTAACCAGTAAATTCAACTAGCCAACCCTGCCTTATGTTTAGAGATATACTTATCAGTTGCATTTAATTGGGTAAAAACACCTCCCGTAGGATTGCTTCGGATTCCCAACTTTCTTACCAAAATAACTATAAAAATTGCCCCTAGCTGGAAAGTAGCCGGACTATCTATCGATTGCTACCTGGAAAGCATCGCAATTGTCAAAGATTTCAAAAGCCTTATCTAGCTGAGTCAACTCAAACATAATTCTCACGGAGGGAGCGAGAGAGCAGATTCCAAATCGATGACCTAGACTTTCTGCTAGACGGAAGGCTTTAATTAATGCCAACAGTCCCGCACTGTCCATGAATTCTACCGCTTCCATATTGACTAACAAAGCTGAATCTACCGAAGACTTAACCTCCACAGTTAGACGATCAAGAAATTCCACAGCATTGGCAGCGCTGAGA
>JBCBIN010000382.1:0-4010 GCA_038524555.1 Cyanobacteria bacterium J06623_7
GGACATAGCCAGAATTTTTTATAGATTTAATTTAGTTAAACTTTAGGAGAAAATATGGATTTCGTAAGCAACATTTTTAGTGCTGTCGGTGGAATTAATTTTACCGTAATCTTTCAGCTACTCTGCGTGGCTTTAATCATGATTTCAGGCCCCGTGGTCATCTTTTTGCTGGCTTTGCGCGGCGGCGATCTCTAAAAGAATTCTTATTAATAAGTTGGTGATGGCTGCCCCGAGAAGTTTTTCTGAGGGCGGCTTTGTTTTTATGCGTCCTCGGCGTTAGTTAATGACTCCTCAATTTCATACGTCAACAGAGAAAGCAATCTGGCAAACTGTTTACGAACAGGCACTATACGAAGTCTATAGTGAGGAACAGACGATTCAATTGGCAATCGGTCAAAATAGCCCTGCCTTAGATCGCCTCATTGCCATAGCCGCTTGTTCTTGCTGGGCCTTAATTACGGCCTATAATCCTCGTTCTCAATGTTTGTCGGAAGCCGTAAATCAGCAGCACCAGTACGAGTTGCAAGAATATCTATTACGGCGGTCTCTTATTTCCCTCCCCGCAATCGGCAAAGACCCTAAAGGTGTTTGGATGCCCGAACCAAGCCGACTCATCTTGGGCATTGAGAGTACTCAAACAACTTCGATTGGTCGTCGGTTCCAGCAAAACGCAATTGTTTATGGAGAAATAGGACAGCCAGCGAAACTTTTGTGGATAGACTATGGTGCTCGGGATTGAGGGCTCCCCCTAAAAATTAATTGTGAGATTAATTTAATTATCAAAGGTAGAGTTAATGTAGCTTTCTTTGAGACAATTTAATCGGTAACGGCAACCTAAACCCCGACCTCATCGTCAGAGTAAATATAACTAGTTCTGTTACTCAAATAGATTGTTGCATTTTCAGCTATGTCTCAGCGATTCTCTAAATCTTTCTGGCATCATTACCGTCATCTACTGTGCGGCTTAGCTGCCTTTTGGCTGGCAATTAGCATTAACTTGCTCAATATTACGCCGAGTTATGGTTTTTCCTGGGTTGAACTCATGATTCGCGGGATTCAAATCGTGCAGATTAGCAATATTTCCAGCGCTCAAGAACTAGAATTAGGCAAATCGATCAACCAAAGATTAATTAGTTCGGGTCAAGCGAAAATATATCGCAATCCTGCTATTGAAAGCTATATCAACCGTATCGGTCAAAAATTAGCCAAAACCAGCCAGCGTAACGATATTCCCTACACTTTTCAGGTAGTTGATGATGACAATATCAATGCTTTTGCCACTATGGGGGGTTACGTGTACATTAATAAGGGATTAATTGCGGCTGCCGATAATGAAGCAGAATTAGCCAGCGTGATCGGACATGAAATCGGTCATATTGCTGGACGACACGGCATCGAACAAATGCGCGATCGCGCTTTAGCTCAGGGTCTTCTTTCAGCAGCGGGGTTAGATCGTAATGATGCGGTGCAAATAGGTGTCGAGCTAGCAATTAGTCGCCCCAATAGCCGTGCTGATGAGTTAGAAGCCGATCGCTTTGGTTTGGATAATATGGTTAGTGCCAACTATGCTCCGGCTGGCATCTTGGGATTTATGCAAAAGTTAATGCAGCGCCGTGGTTCGACTCCCAGCTTTTTAAGCACCCATCCTGCCACTTCCGAACGGATTAATTCTTTAGAACAGCAAATCTCGCCCCAAAAGCGGAACCGGGGAGAAGGTTTAGATCGTCGAGCCTATCAGCTTCAGATCGCTTCTTTATAAAGCTATATTTTGGTTATGTTTGTCGATTAGTTTTTTCGGCGTTGCTTATTAAGTAATCTTGCACAATAAGCTATTCTTCGTCCTAAAGGATACCGCTACACATATAGCTCTCAGCCTGTTCAGTTTGTATATTTTTTCCGAACCGATAAATAAATTACAAATAGCATGACGCATTTACCAACGCCGTTTTTTCTAAAATAACCGTAAGCAAGCACTAAGACTTAATGAAGACTTGCAGAATACTTTTGAGGTAACAAGCTAGATGGTAGTCAGCAACAAAGCTACTCAGGTTACGTATATTGATACTTGGCTCCAGCTACTGCGTCAGCATCGAGCGATCGCCATAATTCGTCATGCTGATTTTGACCTAGCCTATGAAATGGCTCATACCGTCGCGGCGGCGGGAATGAACCTAGTTGAAATTACCTGGAGTTGCGATCGCGCGGCTGAATTAATCTATCGCCTCAGAACCGAGTTACCCCAATGCATCATCGGTACGGGAACTATCTTATCTACTTCCCAACTACAGGCGGCTGTGGATGCGGGAGCACAGTTTGCTTTCTCTCCCTGCTGCGATGTCAAGCTACTGAGTATGGCTTTAAATCGCTACCACATACCCTTTGTGCCGGGAGTATTTACCCCCACCGAAGTAGTCCATGCCTGGCAACAGGGAGCTAGAGTCGTCAAAGTTTTTCCGATTAAATCTTTGGGGGGAGCAGAGTATATTAAGTGTTTGCAAGGTCCTTTGGGTCATATCCCCCTTATTCCCACCGGTGGTACTACTCTCGATAATGCCTTGCCTATGCTCGAAGCAGGTGCGATCGCCGTGGGTATTTCTAGCGATTTATTTCCTGCCGCCGCGATCGCCAATCGACAGTGGGGGTTAATTAGCGATCGCACTAAAACTTTATTAGCAAAACTACAGCAGACGAATTCTGGTGCAGAATAACTGACATAAATAGATTTACAGGCGATCGTCAGTTCAAAAAGATTAATAATTGACTATAAGTTTTTACGATTGAAATTGTCCCTAGTTAAAATGTAACCAGTGATAATTACACATTGAAATTTTTAACTTTAGTCCTTAGTTCTCTTACTGGTAAAACATTATGGTTAGCGTTGCTCAAGCCAAACCCAGCGATCGCGCTCAATTTATCAAAAATACCTATATCCATCTTGCCGGTGCCGTTGCTGCTTTTATCGTCGTCGAGTTTATTCTCTTTCAGACGGGTATTGCCGGTGCCTTAACTAACTTTATCTCTGGCAATCGCTTTGGCTGGCTGATGATTATCGGTGGTTTTTCTCTCCTCGGCTGGCTATCTCGTGGCTTAGTGGCTCAAGCAGATAACGTTAATAAGCAGTATGTCGGTTTGGGAGCATATGTTGTGGGGGAAGCCTTGATTTTTGCCCCGATTCTCTATATTGCCACGTACTATACTAACGATCCGAGCCTAATTCCCATGGCGGCAATTCTAACGCTAATGATGTTTGCCGGCATTACCACCGTGGCATTTACTAGCGGTACTGACTTTTCTTTTCTCGGCGGCTTTTTGAGGATTGGCGGCTTTATCGCCCTGGGCTTAATTGTCTGTAGTGCTCTATTTGGCTTTACCCTGGGCTTAATTTTCTCCGCGCTGATGATTGTTTTTGCTTCTGTGGCAATTTTGTATACTACGTCTAATATTATTCGTCGTTATGCCACCCATCAGTACGTTGCCGCATCCCTAGAGCTATTTGCCTCGGTAGCCCTGCTCTTCTACTATGTTTTGATGACCTTAATGAGATCTCGCCGTTAAACCATTGACCCTAAAAAAGCGATCACACTTCCTAATTTAAATCTAATATTAGATTTGACTAGAGACGGAGATTAATTTCCCGTCTTTTTTTTTGCTCAACCTTGTTTACCCTGACTTGTCACCAATGCCTAATCCCTAATCCCTAGTTCCTCGAACAAACAAACTAGAATGTCTCAAAATTAATTAAAGCGACGGTAACTTTTACCATTCAGGATGGTTATGAGGCGCAACACAGCCATCGGGTAACAGCGCAATCGAAAGAGCAATGGAATAGTATCTAACCTGCACTCTGTGTGCCTTGGTGCAGTCTAGCTGAATGATGTCATGAATTCTGACGGGCATAACTCCTTGAGGTGGAAACCCCCACCAACTGCCCTGACGATAAAACGAGTCGGTGTAGCCATGCTGCTGACACCAGTGCCGGCAGACAGCTTGAGCCGCTGCTTTGAGATTGG
>JBCBIN010000383.1:0-4004 GCA_038524555.1 Cyanobacteria bacterium J06623_7
CGTCCAGGCGATCGACCCAGAATTGGACAATCGCATTCAAAAGCTGAGAGTTGACTTACCTGCTAACTCTCCAGAATTAATTGCTAAGTTACGTGATGCTGATGTCAACTTTGACTATCATCCTGCGGGCAACGAAGGTGCGGTATGGGGCTTGCTGGGAAATCTAATTTTCCCTGTGATTCTAATTGGGGCTTTATTCTTTTTGTTCCGTCGTTCCAATAATATGCCTGGCGGACCAGGGCAAGCGATGAACTTTGGTAAATCTAAAGCCAAGTTCCAAATGGAAGCTAAAACAGGCATCATGTTTGATGATGTGGCCGGTATTGATGAAGCAAAAGAAGAGTTGCAGGAAGTTGTAACTTTCTTGAAGCAGCCAGAAAGATTTACTGCTGTGGGGGCAAAAATTCCTAAAGGAGTACTTTTAGTTGGCCCTCCTGGAACTGGTAAAACTCTCTTGGCAAAAGCGATCGCTGGTGAAGCAGCCGTACCGTTCTTTAGTATCTCTGGTTCGGAATTTGTAGAAATGTTTGTTGGTGTCGGTGCATCTCGAGTGCGCGACTTGTTTAAGAAAGCCAAAGAAAATGCTCCCTGCCTAATCTTTATCGATGAGATTGATGCTGTAGGTCGCCAACGTGGTGCCGGTATCGGTGGCGGTAATGACGAACGCGAGCAAACCCTTAACCAACTGTTGACAGAGATGGATGGTTTTGAAGGTAATACTGGCATCATCATTATTGCGGCAACTAACCGTGCTGATGTACTTGACTCTGCTTTAATGCGTCCCGGTCGCTTTGACCGTCAGGTAATGGTAGACAACCCCGACATTAAGGGTCGTTTAGAAATCCTTGAAGTTCACGCTCGCGACAAGAAAATTGCGCCGGAAGTATCTCTAGATGCGATCGCTCGTCGGACTCCTGGTTTCTCTGGTGCCGATTTAGCTAACTTGCTTAACGAAGCGGCTATTCTAACAGCTAGAAGACGAAAAGAAGCGGTCACTATCAATGAAATCGATGATGCGGTAGATCGTGTTGTTGCCGGTATGGAAGGAACACCTCTAACCGATGGTAAGAGCAAGCGTTTGATTGCCTATCACGAGATTGGGCATGCGATCGTCGGTACGCTGGTTAAAGACCACGATCCCGTACAGAAAGTAACTCTTATCCCTCGCGGACAGGCTCAAGGTTTGACTTGGTTCACTCCCAGCGAAGACCAGGGCTTAATCAGCCGTTCTCAACTAATGGCAAGAATTGCTGGCGCTATGGGTGGACGTGCTGCTGAAGAGGAAATCTTTGGTAGTGATGAAGTAACTACTGGTGCCGGTGGCGATTTGCAACAGGTTTCGGAAATGGCTCGTCAGATGGTAACTGTCTACGGTATGAGTGATCTCGGCCCCATCGCTCTTGGTGGCGGACAAGGCGACCAAGTATTTCTTGGTGCTGGCTTAACTTCCCGTGCGGAATATTCCGAAGAGGTTGCATCCCGCATCGACGATCAGGTACGTCAAATTGCCGAACACGGTCATCAGCTAGCCCGTAAAATCGTCCGTGAAAACCGCGAAGTTATTGATCGCCTAGTAGACCTGTTGATTGAGAAAGAGACAATCGATGGTGAAGAGCTCAAGCAAATTGTTTCTGAGTACGCCGAAGTACCAGAAAAAGAAAGATTTGTGCCGCAACTTTAATTAGTCTACGGTCGATTTAAGTTCAACGTTAGTAAAAATTTTCAGGGGATAGTCACTTATAGACTATCCTTTTTTTTGCTTGAGAATATTCTGTTTGGGAATATAGCGATCTCGATTATTCCAGACTGCTGCTAATCTTCATTCAGGCTTGGGAATGCGAGCAAACTTTCTGAAGGTCGGTTCGAGATTAAACCGATACAAAGCACAATCGCTAAATCTTCCTGTTGGATTCATTTGATAAAGTCGATCTCGATCCATCAGCAGCTTATTGTTGGTTATCGATACGATCTTAAAATCTGACGCGAGTTCGCGATCGCTTATTATCTCCGCCTTAATATCTTTAATTCGCCGATTCGCTTTTTGTCCGACGATTTAATTTTAGCTTTTGCGCCAAAGCATAGTTTAATTTTTTAGTTGCTTCGGGATATTTAGGCTGTATCTGTAACGCCTGACTGTAATTTTTGACTGCATTGTCCCAGGTTTCTAATTTTTCCCACTGATTTGCCAATAAGAAATAAGATTCTGCACTTTGGGGATTGTGCTGTAGAGATTTTTCGAGAAAAGCGATCGCCTCATCATGTTTGCCCTGTTGGCTAAGAATTTCGCTCAGACGGTGATAGGCATTAGTAAAACTGGGGTCGATAACTGCCGCCTTGTAGTAGAAGCCAATAGCTTGCTGGAGTTGATTTTGTTCTACTAGAGCATTGGCTAAACAATAGCGATCCTGAGCTGTACCAATTCTGGGCTCTAAGGCGAGAGCTAGCTGCATTTCTTTGACGAAATCGGGCTGTTTCTTCATCTTGAAAAGGTTTCTGGCCAAACATAGGTGCGCTTTCGCATATTTGGGGTTGAGTCCGATCGCTTTGCGATAACAGGCATTTGCCTCGGGTAGCTTCCTTTTTTTTAGATAGAGATTACCGAGATCGGTAAAAATTTTGGGTGAGTTCGGCTGTAGTCTGGCTTGTTTGTGGTAGCGTCCGATCGCCTTATCGAGTTGGCTGGTGTGAGTTGAGAAGTTAGACTTGCGGCTAGCCACCGACTCAGATCTAGCCGAGGGTGCTGATGGAGGCAAAATCGGACGAGATAAACTCAAATCTAGAGCCTGACGATAGTATTCGGCTGCCTGTTGCCAACGCTCCTGTTCTCCCGACTGTTCTGCGGCTCGGCGATAAGCAGCGACGGAATCATCTAAATTGCTATCATCGACTGCTGCTAGCTCCAAATCTAAAGCAGCCCTGGCGGAGGAATTTACCGAAAGCTCCAGCTCTTTTGCCTGATAGAGATTAAACTCAACTTTATCTGTCTCTCCCACTTTCTGCCAGACTGCGGCTAACTGACGATAAATTCTGGGGCTAGGCTTAATAATAATTGCCTTTTGGTAATGCTTAATTGCCTGTTGCCATCTAGACTGTTGGGCATAGATATGGGCGATACCGGCATATACTTCAGCGAGGTTGGGCTTCAATTCTACTGCCTTAGCATAACAAGCCATAGCTTCACCTGTTTGACCCATTCTTTGCAAGGCATTACCCCAAATTTTATAGGCCTCTGCCATATCCGGCAGAATCTGGGTTGCTTGCTTACAGGCAAGAGCCGACTGCGACCACTCTTCTTTTTCGAGATGTTCTAGAGCCTTCTGAAAATATACCTGTGCTGTTTCCCAATCTATCTGTTTAGCCTGCTGGGGATTCACTGCCTTAATTCGTGGTGAAAATTTGGGCGTTGGATCGAATTGGCGATCGAGGTTAGGCAGAGTTGGCGGAGGAGTAGTGACTTTAACTATGGGACTATTATTGGCTAGAGGCTGGAAGGAAAAAGCTGCTTCTTTGAGGCTGGCAACAGGAATTGGTGATTTTTTCTCCGGTGCAACCCTTGATCGCAATAGCTGGCTTTGAGTATTTCCAGTAAGAGCCTTGAGATTGATTGCTTGGCGATAGTAATTGGCAGCCTGTTCGACCTTGCCCTGATTTTTTAGCCCTGTAGCTAATCTTTCGTAGGCGAGGGCTAAATCTCCCATGTAAATACCTAACTATTTAAATTGTAAGATCTCAACTATCCGTCAGTTTTTAAGTAAAAATATTTATACGTCTTTTTAATTAGCTAATGTTTAAGCTGTTCCAAAACTTTTTTCCCAAGGATGCGGCTAGCCCGCAACAGGTAGCCCTTGCTAAATCAGAAGTCTCAAACTGGGAGGCACAGATTGCCCAGGCAGATAGTTTATGGGAACAAGGGAAAATTAGTGAAGCATTAACCATTTATAGTTTAGCAATTGAACAAAACCCCAAGCGTTGTTTGATTTCTACAAGATTGGGGTTTTGTTCAA
>JBCBIN010000384.1:0-3998 GCA_038524555.1 Cyanobacteria bacterium J06623_7
CGAAACGCTACTTTGCCGCCGACTGGAAAAATTGGGATGTCGATCGCGTCTTTATCCAAAATTACAACGAAAAGAACTTTGAGGCGGAACTCGACTACATTAAACAGTATGAAGGTATCGCTATCACCGATAAACAATTTCATCGCCTACCAGAAATTATCGATAATCGACAGATTCAGAGCGTGTTAGTCTTTGCCCTATCTGGTAAGCCAGAACAAACGGCGGCGCAGCTAAAAAGTCTGACGGTAAATTAGATGGTTCGGTTTATTGTCGTGTTAATTAATTTCTGGCCTTACGCAGAACAACGAGAAAATTATAGTTTCAAGCAGATCTGAAAACAGATTAATTAATCCTTTAACCCTTTTCCTTTAACGAACGACTTTTGTCGTTCCGCCACTCCGAAAGAATGTCGGCAAGCTCCAGCTTGCACCCGCCTTTGCAGATTAGTAAGGGCGTAACATCAGTTAATTTCTAAAGCTTCCAAACAAGATAACTTTGTAAATATTAAAGTTAATCTGGCGAAATCGACGTTACAAATAACTGTAGAACAGCCCTCTGGTTATTAATAACTATGTCAGACAATATAGAATCAATCCTACAAGAAAAACGAGTTTTTAATCCTCCCGAAGATTTTGCCGCTCGTGCTGCGGTCAGAAGCATGGCAGAATACCAAAAACTATATAATTTGGCGGCACAAGACCCCACCGGCTTTTGGGCCAAGCTAGCCGAAAAAGAACTGCACTGGTTTGAAAAATGGGGCAAAACTTTAGATTGGCAGCCTCCCTTTGCCAAGTGGTTTGTTAACGGTAAGCTAAATATTTCCTACAACTGTCTCGATCGCCATTTAGATACTCCCCGTCGAGATAAACCCGCTCTCATTTGGGAAGGTGAACCAGGAGACTCCCGCACCCTTACCTACGCCGAACTCCATCAAGAAGTTTGTCAAATGGCCAACGTCATTAAACAACTGGGAGTTAAAAAAGGCGATCGCGTGGGTATTTATATGCCGATGATTCCCGAAGCGGCGATCGCTATGCTAGCCTGTGCCAGAATTGGGGCTGCCCACAGCGTTATTTTTGGTGGTTTTAGTGCCGAAGCCCTAAAATCTCGCCTACAAGATGCGGAAGCTAAGTTAGTTATCACCGCCGACGGTGGCTGGCGGAAAGATAAGATCGTTCCCCTGAAAGATGCAGTGGATCAAGCGATCGCCTCAGAGGTCCCGAGCGTAGCACATGTATTAGTCGTCCAACGCACCAAGCAAGAAATTACGATGGAGTCGGGGCGCGACGTTTGGTGGCATGAACTTAAGCCGGAAGCTAGTACCAACTGTCCTGCCGAACCAATGGACAGCGAAGATCTGCTGTTTATTCTCTATACCAGCGGGACGACAGGTAAACCCAAGGGTGTAGTGCATACGACGGGTGGCTATAACCTTTATACCCACATGACCTTTAAGTGGACTTTTGATATCAAAGATGATGATGTCTACTGGTGTACCGCCGATGTTGGCTGGATTACGGGACATAGCTATATTGTTTATGGGCCTCTTTCTAACGGGGCAACGACGGTTATGTATGAGGGTGCCCCCCGTCCCTCTAACCCTGGCTGCTTCTGGGATGTAGTGGAAAAATATGGCGTAAATATTTTCTACACTGCCCCCACTGCCATTCGTGCCTTTATCAAAATGGGTGACGAACACCCCAATCGTCGCGATCTTTCTTCCCTACGCATTCTGGGTACCGTCGGAGAACCTATCAACCCCGAAGCCTGGATGTGGTATCACAAGGTCATTGGGGGCGAACGCTGTCCCATTGTCGATACCTGGTGGCAAACTGAAACCGGTGGCTTTATGCTCACTCCCTTACCCGGGGCGACTCCGACTAAACCCGGTTCGGCAACTCTTCCCTTTCCGGGCATTGTGGCAGACGTAGTAGATTTAGGTGGTAATCCCGTGGGAGAAAATCAAGGAGGCTATTTAGTCATCAGACATCCTTGGCCTAGTATGATGCGTACTGTCTATAAAAACGACGATCGCTTTCGCAAAACCTACTGGGAACATATTCCCCCCAAAGACGGCAAGTATCTCTATTTCGCGGGGGATGGCGCTCGTAAAGACGAAGATGGCTATTTTTGGGTCATGGGTCGTGTCGATGACGTGATGAATATCTCAGGGCACCGTTTGGGAACGATGGAGGTAGAATCTGCCCTAGTATCCCATCCCGCCGTAGCCGAAGCCGCCGTGGTATCTCGTCCCGATGAGGTTAAGGGAGAAGATGTCTATGCCTTTGTGATTCTCAACGGCACCCACAGCCCTAGCGATGAACTTAACCAGGAACTCAAACAGCACGTAGTCCAAGAAATTGGCGCGATCGCTCGCCCGGGAGAAATTCGCTTTACCGATGCTCTACCCAAAACGCGATCGGGTAAAATTATCCGCCGTTTCCTGCGTAACTTAGCCGCTGGAGAGGAAGTCGCCGGAGATATTTCCACTATGGAAGACCTTAGCGTCTTGGATAAACTCAGACAAAGCTAAATCAGTTAAAAATTATCAATGCTAAACCGCATCTAGTTGGAAACCAGGAGTTTTTTACCTGGCTGCCTGACACATCTATGTTAAACCTATATTTTTCGTGGTGATCGAATTTTGTCGGTACGGTAGATGAACACTTTCAAGCGATCGCTTTATTGGAAAACATCTTTTGAGCCAAAGAAATAAATTCTATACAGCGTGAGGTTTTGAGGTACTTATGTCAGGCAGCTAGGTTATCTGCTTTTGTAACTTCATAGGTTGTACAAATAAATAACAAGCTTATAATAAGCTATTAATAAGCCCCATGAATATGTTCGAAATATGATGAGTTATGTTAGATGTACACTTGATTTCTGGCTTGCCTCGCAGTGGTTCAACTCTGCTAGCAGCACTATTAAAACAAAACCCTCAATTTCATGCAGGAATGACTTCTCCTGTAGGCAATTTGATGAATCGAATGCTGGAATCTACTAGTGAGGAACAAGAGGGCTCAGTATTTATTACTCCTCAGAAAAAACGAGAACTATTGCTAGCAGTATTTAACACTTAATATAAAGACCAAATTAGCCAAGGACATACAATCTTCGATACTAATCGTCTTTGGTGTAGTAAATTACCCTTAGTTACCGAACTTTTTCCCAACGCTAAAGTGATTTGTTGTGTACGCAATATAGGCTGGGTAATGGATTCTATTGAAAGACTAGTCAGAAAAAACATCTTTGATGTCTCTAAAATGTTTAGTCGGGGAGAAGGTAGTACGGTGTTTAGTCGTACTGAAGCATTAAGTCAAGGAAATCGTATGGTGGGGTTTGCCTATAATGCACTTAAAGAAGCCTTTTATAGCGAACAAGCAGATCGCCTGCTCCTCATAGATTACGATCTTTTAACTCGCGATCCTGAGCAAGTAATGAGCTTGATTTATCGCTTTATTGAAAAGCCCTACTATCAACACGATTTTAATAATGTTGAATATGCCGAACCAGAATTCGACAGGAAGCTAGGTACGCCAGGATTGCATACCGTTAAACGGAAGGTAGAATATACCCCTCGTCAGACAATATTACCTCCAGATTTATTTCAACGCTTTAGCAATCTTACTTTTTGGAAAGATGTCAATCGTTCTCGTGCCCACATAGTTTGTGTTCAACCAGAAGCATCTACAAAACAGATGCTTTCTTCTGTTTTCCCCTAGAAACAACTTAATTTTATAGATCTCAATTTCCGCTTGAAGAACATTCGACTTCTTGCACGAATAATTTTGTAAATGCCTAAATGCGATTTGGAGTAAGTAATTTAGAGAATTAATACTAATCTCTGAATGCTTTATATTTCGTATTCGTGCAAGAGATCTATTATCTCTTACGAGTCAAATTTAGCTGCTACACTTCCACCGACGATGAAGATCTTTTAAATCAGGCGATTTGTGTGATTCATTACATGGTTTGAAAAAAGCGAGATATAAGCAGCT
>JBCBIN010000385.1:0-3995 GCA_038524555.1 Cyanobacteria bacterium J06623_7
AAGCTATTATCAGACCTTTTAAATTAGACGAAGTAAAGATAGCCCTAGTTAATGCTGGGGTTGTTGGGATGACGGTTTCCGAAGTTCGGGGATTTGGTCGCCAGAAAGGACAGACAGAACGCTATCGCGGTTCAGAATATACCGTTGAGTTTTTGCAAAAGCTCAAAATCGAAATTGTCATCGAAGACGATCAGGTTGATATGGTTGTCGATAAAATCATTGCGGCGGCTCGTACAGGCGAGATCGGTGATGGCAAGATCTTTGTGTATCCTGTCGATCGCGTAATTCGGATTCGCACCGGCGAGAAAAATTTAGAAGCCGTGTAGCTGTTGGAATTAGCCTCTAAATTAATTTCTGCGGAGAAAACCTGATTTCTGTCTGCTTGTTCGGTGCACTCACCAGATCGTTCATTAAGCAGCAGTAAATTCTATCTATATTTTTCTCTGTCTTGGAATTTAGAGGCATTAGTCAATCATCTTACTCATCATGTGTATTGCGAAGTTATGCATAAGCAAAAGGTTATGATTTTTTAAAAAGTATCGATTTTTGTATATGATTGAAATGGTAATCATTGCATATTAAAGGAGCATGGTCTTGTGATTCCAGCAACCCTGCATCAGCTAAAGGTATTTGAAACAGTCGCTCGTAATGGCAGCTTCACCCGTGCAGCAGAGGAGCTATTAATCACTCAACCTACAGTTTCTAGCCAAGTTAAGCAGTTAACTAAATCAGTAGGCTTGCCTTTATTCGAACAGATTGGCAAACGCCTATACCTTACCGATGTCGGTCAAGAGCTGTTGCTTACCTGCCAAGATATTTTTGAACGACTGGACAATTTTGAGATCAAGGTAGCAGACCTCAAGGGTACTAAGCAGGGGCAGTTAAATCTGGCTGTAATTACGACAGCGAAGTACTTTGTTCCCAGATTACTCGGTTCTTTTTGCCAAAATTATCCCGGAATTGATGTTGCACTAAAAGTTACCAACCATCAAGAAATTCAGCAGCGGATGCTGACCAACCAAGACGACTTATATGTGGTTAGCAATCCTTCAGAAGATATCGACCTCAACAGCCAGCCATTTTTAAATAACCCTCTGGTGGTAGTGGCGAGAAAAGATCACCCTCTAGCCAATAAAAAAAACATTGATCTGCGGGAACTAGATAATCAGCCTTTCATCATGCGAGAACAGGGTTCGGGAACCCGGGAGGCAATAGTCAAGCTATTAAGCGAGAATAATCTTTCTGTTAAAGTTAAGCTTGAGTTGGGCAGCAACGAAGCCATTAAACAAGCTATCTACGGTGGCTTGGGTATTTCAATTTTGTCGGAACACTGTTTGATTTCTGAGGGAATAGCCGGAGAGCTCACGATTCTGGATTTCCAGCAGTTTCCTTTAAAAAGACGCTGGTTTGTCGCTTACCTAGCAGGTAAAAAGTTATCCGTCATCGCCGAAACATTCCTCGATTATTTACTCGAAGAAAGCCCTAAAATAGTCTTGCCAAAATCGAGCATCTTAGCAACTCTCAACAAATAGCTCTGGCAAATCATCGGAAGCAAAATTGCTGGCGGATAATTACATATGGGAAGCCCGTCGTACTCGTTGTCTTTGAAACAGCGAAACCATAGTATAGGAATAGAGGCTAATAATATTGATAATTAGAGTAGCTCTGGTTTTTGTTTCCTGGCAGGTAAAGCTGTTACCGGAGTACAGTTTAACTGCAATCTAGAGTGAAGCATAGATCGTGCTTGGCAGTATTTTTTTGTAATATAGTAGGTTAAAAATCATGGCTAATAGTCGTCGCGTGGCTCGTGTCGCAGCATTGATTAAGCGAGAAGTCAGCCAAATGTTATTTAGTGAGATTAAAGATGATCGCGTCGGTGCGGGAATGGTTAGTATTACGGACGTAGATGTTTCGGGAGATTTACAGCACGCTAAAATTTTTGTCAGTATTTACGGTACGGAAGAAGCAAAAGCGGAAACCATGGCGGGATTAGAATCTTCCGCTCATTATGTTCGTAAGGAGCTTGGCAGTCGGATGAAACTCAGACGTACTCCTACGGTTCAGTTTTTGGAAAATTCTCTCGAACGAGGCGATAATATGCTCAACTTGCTTGATCGGATCAGTCAGGAGCGACAAAATCGGTCAGAAGCAGTAGATTAAATTGATGTAAATCTACATTGGTAGAATTAGTAGATACCAGGATTGGCAATCGATGATAGCAGATTGGCAGAGTTTGTCTCTCCGAGAAAAAATTGCGCAAATGATTGTGGTTCGTGCTTCGGGTCATTTATACGATCGCCAGATTCGCTATCCGGCTTGGGAAGCTAATGGTCAGCAGCTAAAAACTTGGTTGAGCGAGCACAAGCTGGGAGGAGTAATTCTCTTGGGAGGCAGTAGTGTTGAGCTCCAGGCGCGATCGCAACAGCTTCAGAGTTGGGCCGAAATTCCTTTATTAATTGCCGCTGATATTGAGGAAGGAATCGGACAGCGTTTCCCGGGAGGAACTTGGTTTCCCCCACCGATGGCTCTCGCTAGTATTTATGAGCATAATCCTCAGCTAGCCCAAAAATACGCGCACCAAATGGGAGAAATTACCGCTCAAGAAGCTCTAACTATAGGTATTAACTGGTTGCTGGCTCCCGTAGTAGACGTTAATAATAATTCTGACAATCCGGTAATTAATATTCGCGCTTTTGGCGATCACCCGGAGGTAGTCTCAGCTCTAACGGCGGCTTTTATTCGCGGTGCCAAGTCTACAGCTATTTTGACTACTGCTAAACATTTCCCCGGGCACGGAGACACCGCCACAGATTCTCATTTAGACTTACCCTGTATCGAGCATTCTGCTGCAAGATTGACAGAAATTGAGCTACCACCCTTTGTCTCGGCGATCGCTGCTGGTGTAGACAGCATCATGACGGCACATTTAATTATTCGAGCTTGGGATGAAGAGAAGCCCGCGACCCTCTCTCGCAAGATTGTCAGGGAAATTCTGCGCCATCAACTAAATTTTCAGGGTTTGGTGGTAACAGATGCTCTAATTATGGGGGGAATTACCAAGTACGCCTCTCCCGAAACTGTAGCAGTTATGGCAGTTGAAGCCGGGACGGATATCTTACTGATGCCGGATAATCCAGAAGTGGCGATCTCCGCTATTTATGATGCGGTACAGCATGGGCAGATTACAGAAGCACGAATTCAGGAGTCTCTTGAACGTATTTGGCAGCATAAACGACGGGTTAGTGAGGATTGCACAGTTACCGAGCTAGGAAGAGATCGCTCTATTTCATTAGTTAATTCAATTATTAACCAGTCTCTGGAGCATAGTCAAAAGCAGAATCAAACGTCTATCGACCTCAATTCTTCTGCCCGGGGACGTAATTTAATCGTCGTCGATGATGTGCTAAATGCAGCGTATTTAGATATTAACTCTCCCGCAATTGTAGTTCCCACCGGACATAACTATGAGAAACAGCTTGTAGACCATAGTACCCTAGACTGCATTATGTTAGATCGCCGACCGACTTTGCTACAGATCTTTATTCGTGGCAACCCTTTTCGCGGGAATGCTGGACTAAACGCTAAAACCAAAGCTATTTATCAGCAGCTAATACTCCGGGGAGAAGTAACTGGAGTTGTGATTTACGGTAGTCCTTACGTACTCGCATGGTTTAAAGAAATAGTGGCAGATTTGGACTTGCCCTGGGTCTTTACCTATGGACAAATGCCGGAGGCTCAGGCGATCGCTTTAGCTACTTTATTTGGCGATCGCGCTCAAACTGCTGCGGAAAAAGCTCAAAATTTTGGATTTTAAAGTGTTTGTCTTGATGGGCAATATTGGTCAATATATTTATTACTGATGTTACGCACTCATTAATCAACAAGGGCGGGTTAAGGGGAAAAAGGAAAAAAAGATCGATCTTTTTTTATACCTGTTTGTTATTTATTTCTGTGATCATCAAACAAATTCTAATATTATTGATAATCTTTGATTT
>JBCBIN010000386.1:0-3984 GCA_038524555.1 Cyanobacteria bacterium J06623_7
TTCCCCTTAACCTTTAACTAACCTTGGCAGATTAATCAGTGCGTAACATCAGTAATTAATCAGCAGAGAGCAAAAAATACTCAACTGGCAATAATCTAACAATTATGAAAACGGCATGAAAATGGCTCCGACTCCCAATAGTATTAGTGCTGTGGCTATTCGCCGACATATCGGCACCTTAATGCTAACTTTGGCGGTAGCTGTAATCGGCGTCTTTTTTCTGTTTAATATTCAGGTAGATTTACTGCCTTCCATTACCTATCCTCGGATTGGTTTGCGGGCTAGCGTGCCCGGAATCTCACCGACAGTAGCGGTAGACGAAGTAACTCGACCCTTAGAGGCTGGATTAGCCGCCACGGAAGGAGTAACTCAAATATTTTCCCAAACCCGGGAGGGCAGGGTCAGTATCGATCTGTACTTTCAGCCCGGAGGCAACATAGATCGCGCTTTAAACGATGCCACTGCCGCATTTAATCGGGTGCGAGGTAATCTACCGGATACGATTGAGTCTCCCCGGCTGTTTAAGGTCGATCCCTCCCAACTACCGGTTTACGAGCTTGCCCTAACTTCTCAATCTTTAGACCCACTACAGCTAAGGGTGTTTGCCGATGCAGAGCTGGCACGAGAGTTGGGGGTGGTAGAGGGAGTTGCGGCAGTAGATGTTTCCGGTGGCGTTGCCGAATCAGTACGGGTAGTAGTCGATTTTGCGCGGCTGCAAGCTCTGGGTATAAGTCTGAATGATGTTTTAAACCAGCTAGAGGTGGGCAATCGCGATGTATCTGGGGGACGAATTTTAGGCGAATTAGAGGAATCTCTCACTCGGGTAGTTGGTCGGTTTCAGGATGCGGACGAAATTCTCAATCTCTCCTTTGCCCCTAGGGAGGAATCAGGCACTACTGGTCGAGTCTATCTACGGGATTTTGCCCGAGTTATTGACGGACAAGCCCAACAAAGAGTATTTGTCTTTCTCAACCAAGAGCCGGCAGTTAAGCTGAGTATCCAAAAGCAGCCAGAAGCCAACACCATAGAGGTGGTGACGGGGATTAAACAACGTATCGCCGAGCTAAAGCAAGGGGGACTCGTGCCCGAAGACATGGAGCTGGTGGCAACTCTCGATGAATCAATTTTTATCCGCAATGCGATCGCCAACGTGACCAATGCCGGGATGACTGGAGCTGCCCTAGCCGCGATCGCCGTTTTATTGTTTCTTGGTTCTCTCCGCCAGACGATAATTATTGTTCTCGCCATTCCCCTCGCGGTACTGACAGCAATTATCTGCATGAAGTTATTTGGTCTATCCCTAAACGTGTTTAGTCTGGGAGGGCTAGCTGTCGGGGTGGGAATTGTGGTGGATAATTCGATTGTCATGCTGGAGAATATTGCCGCCGGGGTAGAAGTTGGCAAGCATAACTCCTCGGTTGCGATTCAACAGGCGATCGCTGGTAGCCAAGAGGTAGAATCTGCTTTACTGGCTTCTACCAGCACTAATTTAGTAGCAGTATTACCTTTTTTGCTGGTGGGGGGCTTTATTTCCCTGCTGTTTAACGAACTTGTACTGACCGTAAGCTTTGCGGTCGCCGCTTCGGTTTTAGTCGCCGTCACCGTAGTACCGATGCTGGCATCTCGCTTTTTGTCGGTGTCTCAGTCCAGCAATATCGGTCAGTTTTGGCTCTTAAAAGCTTTTAATCATTGGTTTCAGATAGCTACCAGACGTTATGGCAGCATGCTCCAGCGGGCTATAGAACACCGACTATTGGTTATCGGCCTAACTTTTTTGCTGTTGGGGGGCAGTAGCTGGCTTATTTTTGCTCGCATTCCCCAAGAAATCTTACCGAGAATTAATACCGGACAGGCAATTATGTTTGCCCAGTTTCCCCCCGGTACTCCCCTAGCAACCAATCGCCGCGTCATGGCTAAGGTAGACGAAATTTTGTTGGCGCAGCCGGAAACCGAATATGTTTTTACCACTGCGGGGGGCTTTTTGTTTGGTAGCAGCACTAGTGAAAACGTCCTGCGGGGTTCGAGTAAAATTACCCTCAAGCCAAATACCGATGTTGCCGCCTACACGGAGAGGGTATCGGCAGAATTTAAGCGGTTAAACTTAGTCAAGACTCGTCTGCGTATCTTTCCCGGGGCAGTACGGGGTTTGATTCTCAATAATTCTCCGTTGAGGGGTGCAGAAATCGATGTTGTGCTTCAGGGAGATAACGCTCAAATCTTAGAACGAGCAGGACAGCAGGTATTAGACCGCCTGGAAGAGGAAGCAACTCTATCTAGCTTTCGTCCTGATGCCGATCCGCGCCAGCCAGAAATCCAAATTTATCTCGATCGCGATCGCGCTGCCGAACTCGACTTGACCATTCCCGAGGTAGGAAACATGATCCGCACGGCAATTACGGGTTCTGTACCCACCCAACTCCAAAAAAATAATCGTCTGGTAGATGTGCGAGTCGAACCACCGGCAGAAGTAATCCGTTATCCCAGCCAGCTCGAACAAATTCCGCTCTTTACTAATGACAATAGCCCGGTGCGCTTGGGAGATATTGCCCGTTTCGAACCAGGAGAGGCACCGGGAGAAATTCAGCGCATCAACCAACGGCAGGTATATCTAATTTCTGGTAGTTTGCAGGAAGATGCCGATTTGAGTGAAGCCCTCGCCGAACTAGAACAAATATTTACCGCGCTCGACCTCCCCCCGGGAGTTACCCGCCTTCCCAGTGCGGCGGCGCAAAGTAATCGCGAGATTCAGACTTCTTTCAAGATCTTGGGGGGACTGGCAACTTTTCTGGTATTTGTGGTCATGGCGGTACAGTACAATTCTCTCGTCGATCCGCTGGTCATCATGTTTACCCTGCCCTTAGCCCTCGCGGGAGGTATTTGGGGACTATTTATCACCCAAACGGCCATCGGCATCACGGTAATCGTCGGTGCAGTTTTACTAGTTGGTATCGTCGTCAACAACGCCATTATTATGCTCGAACTAGCCAATCAGATCGGCAGACGGGACAAAGTCGATCGCCCGAAAGCAATTTTAATTGCCGCCCCCCAGAGATTGCGTCCTATTCTCATGACTTCTATTACTACCGTACTTGGTATGTTGCCTCTAGCCTTAGGCTTGGGTCAGGGAGGGGAATTTTTGCAACCGTTGGGAGTAGTGGTTTTTTCGGGACTGGCACTATCTACCCTGCTAACTCTCTTTATCATCCCCTGCCTTTATATATCGCTGCACGACATAGTAGACAAAAGTTACAGCAAAATTTTGAACTGAACAATAAATAACGGGAAATTAAATTATCATGGCTTTTCAAACTCAACTAGGCGATCGCCTTATTCTAAATAAAAAGGCAATTCTATTTTCTTCTCATAGAATAAAAATGTCTTCATAATTCCCAACTAGATAAAAATTGTGTCTCAATCATCTCTTACTAAACACATAGAAATCACTCCTGGAGTTTGTGGTGGAAAACCTCGTATTGCAGGACATCGCATTCGGGTTCAGGATATAGCTATTTGGCATGAAATGATGGGAATGTCTGCCGATGAAATTATTTATCATCACCCTAGTATTACCTTAGCCGATGTATATGCTGCATTATCTTACTATTATGACAATCTGGCAGAAATCAGGCAGAATATTCGAGACAGTGAAGCTTTTGCTCAAAAATTAGCCGCCAAATACCCTTCTATACTCCAGCGTAAACTAAAAGAAAGAGATGTCCGAACGGATTAAGTTTCATTTAGATGAAAATGTCAGCAATGCCATTGCGGATGGATTAAGACGGAGAGGAATAAATGTTACTACAACCGCACAAGCAAATTTGATTGGCGCATCCGACGAAGAACAAATAAGATTTGCTTTGACACAAAAACGAGTAATTTTTACCCAAGATGATGATTTTCTCAAATTACACAATTCTGGTATCTCGTATTGTGGAATCACTTATTGTCGTCAAAGAAGTCGGAGTATCGGCGAAATTATCAACA
>JBCBIN010000387.1:0-3976 GCA_038524555.1 Cyanobacteria bacterium J06623_7
GTAAAGATACTAGCGCTATTGCTGGGACTATTAAAGCTCGAACCTTCGATGTTAAAATTTTGCGCTGTACCGCCACCATTAGCAGTAAAACCGAGAGTAACAGTCTCTCCGGCTGTAATTTCACGATTCCAAGGAGCATTCTGAATACTGTAGCTTCCATTGCCGTTGCTAATAATCTCAGCATCCCAAATATTGTCGATCTCTGCTGGCAAATCGAAATCTAAATCCCAATTGACTAGATTACTGTCGCCATTATTGGTTAGGGAAATCTGTCCCTGAAAACCATTACCCCAATTTTGGACTTCAGAGTAATTAACGCTGATTGATTCTGACATAAAATTAAACTTCCATAGTGAAGTTTAACGAAGCACATTTGCTTAAGAAACGGCCAAGTAACTTTAAGCTGAGTTCTGTGAATCGCAAACTAACTTGTATTTTGCTAACGAGATTGAAACCTAACAATACTATGTAAAGTTTTGGTAAAGCAACTTAAAAAAATACTTAAATTAAGTGTTTTTACCTATAAGATTAGCTATAATAGTGTGTTTTGCGATCGCAAGAGCAATAAATAAAGCCCGAAAAAAGCCTCTAGAGTTAAGCTAAAAAAGTAGGTTTGGGGCATAAAAAAAGCAAGGATCGTGTTGTAGATTTGTCCCTGCATTAAAGAAATAAATTATCACTGTTACCAGCGGTCTGATTTAGGAGCTAGCCCAATCCCTTGCCCACTCCAGAATTTGCTGCACTTCTGGCATCGTGGCTGCCTGACAATAAAGACGTAAAACCGGTTCGGTACCGCTAAAGCGAATTAATAACCAAGTATTATCGTCCATGCGGAATTTGTAGCCGTCGACATCGAGACAATCGATAACGGGCATTCCCGCCACGTTTTGAGGGGTTTCATGCTTGAGTCGTTCGAGTAACTTAGCCCGGACTTCCATATTAGCGAGGGGCAAGTCGATGCGATCGTAGTGGGCAGTAAAATCAGTTTTTTGCTGTAGTCGTCGATAAATTGTGCCCAAGTCTTCTCCCGATTCTACAACCGCCTCTAAGACATATAGAGCTGATAATAGGGCATCCCGTTCGGGGATATGGGTACCATAGCCAATGCCTCCGGATTCTTCCCCACCGATCATTACTTCGGCCTGAAGCATTCGATCGCCGATATATTTATAGCCAATGGGAGTTTGATATACTGAACGTCCATAAGACTCCGCCAGACGGGGAATTAGATCCGAACCGCTCACTGTCTTCACAATTTCTCCCGTAAAACCTTTACGCTCCGCCAGATGCTCGATCAAAATGGGAATTAATACTTGCGAGCTGAGGAAATTGCCTGCCGCATCTGCCCCGGCAATGCGATCGCTATCACCATCAAATACCAGTCCAACCCGGAGACTCTGGGGATATTCTTTTGCTCCTGCTTTTATCGCCGCAAAAAAGTCGGGAAGATACTTAGGTAGGGGTTCTGGGGCCCCGCCACCAAATAAAGGATCGCGATCGCTATTAATTTCTTCTACGGGACAGCCGAGCAAACGCTCTAGACCAGTTGCTGCCGCACCGTGCATTACGTCTACATAGACCTTGAGCTTCCCGCCAGTAATCGCCTCGCGAATCGTGGCGATATTGACCTTTTGTTGGAGTCCCTGACAATAGCTATCCCAAGGATTAAAGGTTTCGAGCTTGCCTGGCTTCTCGGCGGCTGGTAAAGACTGACCGATTTTTGCCTCAATCTGCTCGGTAATTTCTGGCGGGACGGAACCACCAAAAGCACTTTTAACTTTTAATCCCAGATAAGCAGCCGGATTATGAGATGCCGTCATCACAATTGCCCCCAGAGCATCATGTGCTTTCGCCGCCCAACTAAAGGCAGGGGTTGGTGCGTAACACTCCGAGAGTAAAACATCAAATCCTGCTTCTTGTACTGCTGTGGCAGTTAGCTTAGCAAAATCTTCTGCCATGAAACGGCGATCATAGCCGACAATTATAGTTCGGTTGCTGGCAGTATCGCCGTAGTTATCTGCCAGAACTTGGGCAGCCAGAGGAGCTAACATTGCTACTCTTTCAAAAGTAAAGTCAGCAGCAATTACACCCCGCCAACCGTCCGTACCAAACTTGATGGGATTAATAGTAAAAGACATAAAACTAAAAATTTATTAGTTATGAATAACACCTTCCAGATTAACTGTTTCTAGGGGGTTTGAAAACTAAAAAGCAGCTAGATATCTAGTGAGGAATCTGACTTTACTGGAAGTTCCACAATTCCCCGGTAAAATCTCCCGATATGTCATTTCTGAACTAAGACAATTAGCAACTCGAACGCCAACCTATTCCGATTCTACTGACGATGGCGCACTGCTTTTCCGAGAGGCTTCAGCTTTAAGCTCTGCTTCACTAATATTTTGCAGCAAATCTTTCAATCTCATACGTTCTATGTAGGGCCAACCGCCTTTCTCTTCTATATCCTTGACAAATTGATATAGATCGTTGCGAGTTTGCGGTAAAGCTGTTTCAAAATAGTTAACGCGAATTTGGCGATGAATCTGCTCTAAATCTCTCAGCAAGGACAGCAAGAATAGACCGTCATTTTGATGTTTTTCTGCCAAGGCACAAAGATCTTGAGCTGTGTCTTTTAACAAACTAGCTGAGTTGATGCCGTCAATATCTCGATCTTGAGTCATGTGCCTTTCGTTAAGCCTGTAAATGAACTTTGTCTACTTTATACAAAATTTACATCAATCTTAAACTGATTGTCTGACAGTTGTTACCAAAATTAGACAGGGCGATCGAGAAAATATATTTTCTGACGATAACCGATTATGTAGTCCTTCTTTGGTAGAGTAGATAGCATCTATAAAAATGGCTAGTTTCATAGAAAAGCCTATTTGCAGCATCTTTCGCGCTCGATGTTAAATTTAAAATTGACCAAATGAAGTTAATTATGAGAAACCGTTCGATTATTGCCTGTCTTCTGGCATTATGCTTGGGAGTGCTAACTGCCTGTAGTAGTTCTGACGACGTAAGCAAGAGAGACTTAAGCTACGACGATATTTTAAATACAGGAATTGCTAACTCTTGTTTAGAATTACCCGACAGTAGCCGTGGTTCTATTCCTATTGAGGCAGGAAAACAGTATGCAATCAGAGATTTATGTATTGAACCTAGAGAATACTTTGTTAAAGAAGAGCCAGTTAGTAAAAGACAAAAAGCCGAGTTTATTCAAGGCAAGCTCTTAACCAGATATACCTCTAGTCTCGACCAAATTCAGGGAACTATCGACTCTAATAGCGATGGTACTTTAACCTTTACCGAAATTGATGGAATTGACTTCCAGCCAGCAACCGTTCTTTTGCCTGGTGGTAAAGAGGTTCCTTTCTTGTTTACCGTCAAAAAGTTCCAGGGTACTACCGTAGCTTCTGCTGATAGTATCAATACTTCTACCGACTTTGAAGGCGAGTTCAACGTTCCTTCCTATCGCGGTCAGGTATTCCTCGATCCTAAAGGACGTAGTCTAGCCAGTGGTTATGATAACGCTGTGGCTCTACCAGGTCTTGCTGATGATGCTAGATTCTCCAACGCCAACGTAAAAGAGTTTGTTGCTCGTAAAGGCAAAATGTCCCTCAACGTGACTAAAATCGATAGCGAAACCGGAGAGATTGCGGGAGTATTTGAAAGCGAACAGCCTTCGGCGACTGACTTGGGTGCAGAAGAACCAGAAGAAGTCAAAATTAAAGGTATCTTCTACGGCAGAATCGTCTCTAACGCTTAGGGCATCGCCAATTACTCAATTCATTCTAAATACATATTTCTACATATTTATCGGGGGTAGTAAATGCCCCCTTTTTTTGTGGCTTAGTACCTAACGTCGGACAAAATCTAAGCAAGTAAGTAAATATTAAGTAAATATTGTTTAATTAAACTTCAAGATATATTGGCAATAATCGATTGATTTCCGCAACAATCAAGGAGAATTTTGTTG
>JBCBIN010000388.1:0-3970 GCA_038524555.1 Cyanobacteria bacterium J06623_7
ATGACTTTCGAGAAAGAGTAGATTTAGCTGTTAAACAAACGTCCTAACCTATACTTCGATTGCTATACATGTAGGAGAATCAAAGATTTTAAATAGACTAGACGGTTTTAGTGCGCCGAGATTGGTCGAGTATTTTGATGACGATCCTTGTAATCAATCATTCTTTGAGGCTGAGGACTTTGTCAGAGCCGATCTTCCAAAACAAAGTACAGTTGAAACTAAAAAAGATACGACAGATCTAGGAGTCACTATCGAACAGCAGTTTAGCGTTGGCGAATATGACATCCTCATTCTTAGCGCTAAGGAATCCGACGGTCTGGAAACGTGGCTAATTCAAAATAATTATAAAATTCCCCAGGGTGCAAAAGAGTTACTCAAGCCCTATATCAAGCAGAATCTCAAGTTCTTTGTGGCGAAGGTCAACTTAGAGGAGTTTGACAGTAATGGTTTTGAAAAATTGCGACCGATTTCTATTGCCTATGAGTCGCCTAAGTTTATGCTACCCATTCGTTTGGGGATGATGAATGCAAGCGGCGACCAAGATTTAATTGTCTATTTGCTTTCGCCCGAGGGACAGATCGAGCTAACCAACTATCGCACTGTCAAAGTTCCCTCTGGGGATGAACTACCCGAATTTGTCCAAGAGGACTTTAAAGACTTCTATACCGCCATGTTCCAAACTGCCTATGAAGAGGAAAACCGACAGGTAGCTTTTCTAGAATATGCCTGGGACATGAGTACCTGCGATCCTTGTTCGGCAGAACCCTTAAACCAAGAGGAGTTAAAAGAAGCGGGAGTTTTCTGGCTCAATCAAGCTGATTCACGTAATTCCTGGGGCGGTAACAATGTCTTTATTACCCGTCTGCACGTGCGCTATAGTCGCGATAAATTTCCTGAAGACCTCAAATTTCAATCTACCAGCGATCGCTCTAATTTCCAGGGTCGATATGTAATTCGTCATCCTTTTAAAGGGGATTTGACCTGTGACGCCGCAGAACAATACCAACAGGAAGTGAGAGATAGACAGGAGACTGAAGCAAAAAACCTTGCTAGTCTGACGGGGTGGGATGTAGAAGATATTCGCGATCGCGTTAAGTTTGTCGAAGCCGAACCAATTCAATGGTGGGATAATCTCTGGAATAATTAATAATTAATCCCAAGCAGGTTTCAAACAAAAGGGGTGTCATCTAAAACACCCCAACATAAGCTATGGAAACAATTAGGTCGCAACGCTAACTAAACTTTTTTTACATCGTTTGCTACCACCCCCAGAATCGGCACCTTGCTCATTTTTAGCTGAGAAACAGCTTTTGCTAGCAGGGTTTTGTCGATCTTACCCAGACCCGAAACCATAACCACACCGTCAGTCTTACTTGCCAGTAGATTGACATCGGCATAGCCAACTACAGCACACATATCGTAGATGACCAGATCGAAGTTTTGTTTTAATTCTTCCATCAGCAGATACATCTCACCGGATGCTAAAAGACGACTGCTTTCGCGACTCATCAACTCATCAAAGCCAGAACTAAGAATATAGAGGTTCTCATCTATTGGGGATTTTCTGACGTGCTTGAGTGCCAAGCTATGGCTACCTCGCTCGCTCAGCAGATTTTTCAATCCTATTTCCGACTCCAAGCCCAGGCTTTCCGTTAGACGTACTTTGCTACGGACATCAGCATCCACAAGCAATACTTTACGACCCATGGAGGCAGAAGCCCGGGCGAGATTTAGCGCCACGGTAGATTTACCTTCTCCCGAAACCGCCGAAGTAATCGCCAGCGATCGCAAATTAGTATCAAACTGGAGATACTCGGAATCGGTGCTAAAGTTGAGCAACCCTAAGTTAGCGGCAAAAGAACGAAAAGCCTCAATCGAAGAAGGAAATAGTCCCGAATAATCAATGCGATCAAGGGTTTCCGGGTCGCGGTAAAGGTCGATATCATTCTGCGACTCAGAAGGTGGCAGTTGCTTCATGCCGCTAGTTTTTGCCTGACCCAACAAAGCAAATTTTTTAGTTTGAGGCGTATGGGGAATATGACCCAAAAGCGGGAGGTGCGTAATTTCTTCAACCTTAGCCGAAGTATAAACTACCTTTTGATTCTTATCCAGCATCAAAGCCATACCCACTCCCAAAAGCAGTCCGAAAGTAGAGCCCAAGAACAAACGATTACCTGGACTGAGATCGCGATCGATCGGTTCTCCAGCCGGGGCTAGCAGTTCCCAAGGCGTTCCCTGTTGAGCGGCATCAATCAGCAGGTCATTGCGCTTTTGAGTATATTCAGTTAATTCGGCTTTAGCCGTAACTAGCTCTTGTTCCAGATTATTATAGTCATTCGCCACGTTAGACCAGTTTTTTAACTCTGCTTGCAGTTTGGCAGACTCTCTTTGTGCCACTCGCTGGCGATTTTCGAGAGTTCGAATGTCGTTAACTAGCTTTTGGCGAATAGATTGAGTCGCTTGCTTAGTTAGACTAATAATTCTCTGTCGCTCTTCCCGTAGAATCTGCATTTCGACGGCGCGATCAGCAAAAATAGCCGATTTGGTACTGATTTCAATATCAATTTTTCTCAGGCGATCGAGTAATCCTTGATATCGTGGCGTTGCCAATTCAATCGCCGTGGGGGAAGCAGTCGGACGGATGCTCAGTTCCCGATCCAGATTTCTTAGCTTAGTACGTAGCTGCTGTAGTTCGCTGGCGACATTATCTTTTTCTTGAGCCATAATGCTTTTGCGACTGGTAATCGGGCTCAGGGAAATATCCGGTTCGATAAAACCATACTTATCTCTCAACCCTTGCATCTGACCTTCAAGGCGTCTAACTTTCACCTCAGTTTTGGGAATCTGTTCTTCCAAGACAGTAATTCCTCTCTTAACACCTTCAGAACGCTTGTCTGCACTATATTCGAGGAAAGTATGAGTCAATACTTCCATCACATCAGCTACTTGCTCCTTATCTCTATGCTCGTAGGTAACAGAAAGTACGTTCTTTTTATTTTGGCTGTCTCGAATAAATTTAACGGTCAAATCTTCAGTCAGAGTGGCATAGTCAAGCTCTGGATATTCTCCCTGAAGAGAATCTAGCGCTAGCGAAATTGTTGCCGGGCTCTTGAGCTTTTTGAGCTGAATATCGTCTAATGCTACTGAGGTAATTTTGTCCCTAACCTCACCAGAGTCTCCGTTCGATGTGACTTTAGTTTCAACATTGAGAGATTCGGGCAAGAGTTCGACACTAGCCGTATAGACCGAAGGAATAAAAAGTGTTTTAAAGAAAGCTAAGGATGCCATGCCCAAAGTAACGAAAACAATTAAGGGCAGTTTTCGGATAATTGAGCCTTTAGCATCTTCAATATTTAGACCTCCTTCTGAATTATCAGTTGCCGAACCTTGCAGATGATATGCATATTGATTTTCTAAATTTTGACCCATAACTTTAAAAATCCTTTATTTGTATTGTTGCTAATTAATAAAACTAAAATTTTGTCCGTAATATTCCTGATATTTAATTGAAATAAACTTATTTGGTTTTAATAGACTCCAGTAGGCAAATAAAATCTAAATCTAGCGATATAGCAAACAGTTACTCATAGTACTTAGGGACGATTTATTGAAAACATCAACCCCAAATACCTTTATATCTGTTTTTTATGCTGAAGGTTTATGCATTTTTACTGATGCTTGATTCATTATAGATATTAGATACTGTAAATAATTTGAACAGGATAAAAAACGTACTTTGTAGCTTGCTTTTTTATCCTATCTTTATAAAAGACAAGCCAAATATGAGGAGATTGTTTACTTGCTACAGGCGAGTTGACGTACACATATGTAGTTAATAGCATGTGTGTATTAATAGAGGCTGGCTATTTTTAGAAAAACATTCAATATATCGATTGCTTAAAAACATATAAATCGTCGGTTTTTACTGATATCTCAAGAAGCTTTTTAATTAAAAAGTTAATTTAAAAGC
>JBCBIN010000389.1:0-3956 GCA_038524555.1 Cyanobacteria bacterium J06623_7
TGACAGGTAAGAGGTTGGCGATCGCGAGTACTTTCGTCTAAAGATTTGTCAGCCGTCAAGATAGGGGTGCCATAGACGAGATCGCTCACTATGGTCAAAGACGATAAACCAGCAAAAGCAGCAAAAGCGACGATATTTAGACGCCAAAAGACAAAATTTAGCTTCAAACCCAAAATACCTTAGTTAACTAAGCGAATAAACTTTTTCTTGCCTACTTGTAGCACTTTTCCCGCTAAATCCCCAGGAGTATCAAAGGTTGCATTAACATCCGTTTGGCGATTGCCTTCTAAACGCACGCCTCCATCTTTAATTAATCTACGACCTTCTCCACTACTTTTGCATAAGCCACTAGCACCTAGGATATAAAACAGCTTAGCCGGAAATTCAACTTTTGCCAGGGAGTATTCAGCAATATCTTCTCCCCCGGTATTGCCCTGAAGCACGATTTGCTCGGCGGTTTTTTGTGCCTGGAGGGCGGCATCTCGTCCGTGGAATTGAGAGGCTACTTCAATAGCTAAGACTTTTTGGGCGGTGCGGGGATTTTCTGGTATCTCTGCTAGATCGATATTGGTTAAAAGCTCGAAGTAGTCTGGCAGCAGCGCATCGGGAGTTTTTTCAAGTTTGGAGTACATTGAAAGAGCATCTTCCTGTAAGCCCACATAATTGTTGAGAGATTTAGACATCTTCTGTACGCCATCTGTCCCCAACAAAATTGGTAAGAGCAGTCCAAACTGAGTTTCTTTGCCAAAATGTCGCTGCAAATCTCGACCCACAGCAATATTAAACTTCTGATCTGTACCCCCAAGCTCGACATCTGCTGTTACCGCTACCGAGTCGTAACCCTGCATCAAAGGGTATAAAAACTCATGGAGAAAAATCGGCTTTTCTTGCCTGTAGCGTTCGGCAAATCCTTCTTTAGCCAGCATTTGGCCGACGGTCATGGTAGCTAATAATTCCTGAATCTGCGCCAGATCTAGCTTGCCCAACCATTCAGAATTGTAGCGAATTTCTAACCTCCCTGGAGTCTCAAAGTCGAGAATTGGCTTGAGCTGCTCGAGGTAACTTTGGGCATTTGCCTTTACCTCTTCTGAAGTTAGCTGGCGGCGAACGTCTGATTTGCCGGTGGGGTCGCCAATTTGGGCGGTAAAATCGCCAATAATAACCACTGCCGTATGCCCCGCATCCTGAAAAGCGCGAAGCTTACGGAAAGGAATGCTGTGACCCAAATGAATATCCGTACCGGTAGGATCGATACCCAGCTTAACTCTCAAAGGGAGATCGCTCTGAAGCAGACGCTGACTTAAATTTTCCGACCGGTCATTAGAATCTGGACGATTGGGGAAAATCTCGC
This sequence comes from Cyanobacteria bacterium J06623_7, assembly GCA_038524555.1. Taxonomy (GTDB): domain Bacteria; phylum Cyanobacteriota; class Cyanobacteriia; order Cyanobacteriales; family Xenococcaceae; genus Waterburya. The sequence continues at coordinate 1,352 of JBCBIN010000389.1, forward strand.
TCGTACCGCGATGTAGCCACTCAAAATTATTACCAACCGCCGAATCAGACATTACTCCCTTACCCATCAAAACTTAACTCAATTAGATTACCAAGGTATCAAATTCTCGGCGCTAAAAGCTATCAATTAGATTTGGAGATTGCTGAAGATTGGGGAAATTTTTTTAGAGCTCAAATTACTTAAAATTGCGATCGCCTCCGGAGACAAACAAGACTCTAAGGAGTTTCTAGCAACGATTTATAACTGTTCAATCTGTAAAATCTCCTTTATCCTTAGTTGACTTACCTCAATCCACCATCGATCGCTCTTTATTATGCCTTCTGGAGTCGTACACGATCGCATTACTATCTGGCTCTTGCCTTGGGTCGTTGGCATTACCTACTGTCTCACCCAAAGTGCTGAGTTGACCCTAATTTTGTCCTGTGGTTATCTGTTTAGCGGCATGATGTTTGGTCCCGACCTCGACATTAGATCGCTACAATACAAGCGCTGGGGAGCAATTAGAGGTATTTGGTTGCCCTACCGTAAATTTTTTCGTCATCGCTCCCTCTTTTCCCACGGCTTTATTTTGGGAACCTCGATTCGGCTGATATATCTACTGGTGATTGTTGCTTGCGTCGCTATTTTAGGAGTGGCAATCGCCCAAGTACTGTTTGGCTTTACCTGGAATTGGCAAGAATTTGTCCGGTCTAGGCTGCATTTACTAACCGGGACATATCCCCGAGAAACCATTGCTCTATTTATTGGTTTAGAAATTGGAGCAATGAGCCACAGCATTAGTGACTGGATTAGCTCTTTCCACAAACGCCAGCAAAAAACTAAAGCCAATCGAATTAAGCTTAAAAGAAGAACTAAAAAATTGCGTCGAGCAAAGATTTATCAAAAAAAGAAATAAGCTAACCCTCAACAAAGCATATCCCAGCAGATGTTTTGGTGGGATGATAATTAAACAGCTTAATTAATTGTTTCAGACGATTAATAAAAATCTAAAAATCGGCGATTAAATATTGAATGAAGAAAATCTTTGTAATCGATACTAATGTAATTCTCCACGACCCGACAGCTATTCTGCGCTTTGAAGATAATGAAATTGTTATTCCCATCGCCGTAATTGAAGAGTTAGATCGATTTAAAAAACAGCCGGAAATGACTGGTCGTAATGCTAGGGAAGTCGCTCGGTCTCTCGATAAGCTACGTCAGCAGGGAGATTTGACTACAGGGGTGGAATTAAGCAACGGAGGTAGTCTTCGGGTAGCTTTAGGCGATCGCGAAACTCTCAAACAATTACCCCTGGAATTAAGCGGCGACGTTGCCGACAATGCGATTTTAGCTGTGGGAATGCAGTCGAAGCGTAACTGTGAATGTCCTGTGGTGGTTGTCAGTAAAGATACGAATTTACGCATCAAAGCCGATGCCCTGGGATTGAATGCCGAGGATTATGAAACGGACAAGGTGGATATTGATGAGCTTTATACCGGCACGACGGAGATTCTGGTTAGCTCAGAACAAATTTCTGAATTTTTTCAACAGGGTTCGGTAACTCTAGACAGGGAACTATTGCCCAACCAGGATATTACTCTCGTCGATAGTCTCAACCCCTCCCATACTGCTCTGGGGATGGCAGCGGGTAACAGCAGTAAGATTATCCCTTTGATAACTCTACCCAAGCTAGGAGTGTCTCGCATTCAGCCCCGCAACCGCGAACAGAGATTCGCCCTTAATTTATTGCTGCAAGATTCGATTAAACTGGTCACTTTAGTCGGTAAAGCCGGTACGGGAAAAACACTTCTAGCGATCGCTGCCGGACTGCAAAAAGTTGCTGACGAAAAACTCTACAGTCGTCTCTTAATTTCTCGTCCAGTGGTGCCGATGGGCAAAGATATTGGCTTTCTACCGGGGGACATTGCCGACAAGTTAACTCCTTGGATGCAGCCACTATATGATAATTTTGATCTGATTTTTGGCACCCAGGACAATGCTGATAAGCTCGGGCACTGGCGTCGAGGACACGAGGAATTAATCGAAATGGGACTATTACAAATTGAACCTTTAACCTATATTCGCGGACGCACTATTCCCAACCAGTTTTTGATTATTGACGAGGCACAAAACCTTACCCCTCACGAGGTCAAAACAATTATCACCCGTGCAGGAGAAGGAACAAAGGTGGTTCTGACTGGCGATCCAGATCAGATTGATAATCCCTACATTGATGCAGCAAGTAACGGTCTAACTTATGTAGTAGAGAGATTTAAACACGAACCTCTCGCCGGTCACATTACCCTCGCTAAGGGAGAGCGATCAGGTTTGGCGGAAAGGGCAACAATATTGCTGTAGGACGCAATGATGTAGAACGGAAGACTTATCGATAGGAAAATAGCTACCGACGAACTATGCTTCGTTAGTATCAGTCAGCCGAAATACTTGGGTAACATAGCTGTTTTGAATAAGAATTGAGGGCATTGGGTATACACAAATTTGTATTACGCTTGGTGTGAATTAACTTCGTTCAAAATTCAATGGTTCTAAGCTCTAAGCTCTAAGCTCTAAGCTCTAAGCTCTAGGCTCTAAGCTTTTAAGTTTAAAATCAAACTTTCAATAATTT
>JBCBIN010000390.1:0-3936 GCA_038524555.1 Cyanobacteria bacterium J06623_7
CTCCATGGTCTTACTTTCCTGGGTATAGGTTTGGCTAACTTGAGAAATACTATAGTTTCCCAGAGAATTAGTCGCTCCTTCTGGTTCTTGAGCCGTCCAACCACTGGGGGGATCGGGCAAATATTCTAATAGTTCTTTAAACGAAATTGGTTCTACAGGTTCGCGAGATTCATATTCTGCATTCATTTCCTCCGCTTTTTTGCCAATCTCGATCGCTTTTTGAATTGCCGCGACAGGGTTTTTCTGCCAGTCTACTCCTGATTCGCTTGTCGATGTTGCGGGAGGAGAACTACCGACTCCAGAACATCCCGTCAGCAATAATAAAGTTAGTAAGAATAATTGATTAAATATAGTTTTCATTGCCAATTGAGCTTAATTAATAGTTAACTTTTCGGCTGTTAAAAAACTGCCAGAATATACGGTAAAAACTAGATAGTAATTATTTAATTGCCGAACCATAAATGGTCAATTAAATTTAGCTTAGGATATCTGGAAATTATAATTTATCTAATACAGAAATCAACTATTCTGACTAATTTTTATTGCGAGAATGAACCAAAAAAAAGAAAATGTAGTGTTACTGCTGTCTCTCCTGATTACAGCGGGGATAATTGCTGGGGGACTATGGTGGTTGTTGGGCAATAAAAGAACCTTTAATCTAGGAGACGGCGATCGCACGGAAAATGTTTCCCCGGATAAATCTGGTTCACAACCCAGTGAGGGGGCAACAGTTTTATTCCCGCAAAATATTACCCCTGAAAAACAGAATGCCGCCGCCGCGATCGCCAATCAGAACTACCCTGAAGCAGAATCCTTATTAACTCAGTCGTTAAGCAAGCGACGTAACGATCCCGAAGCACTGGTCTATCTCAATAATGCTCGGATTGGCGCGAACCAGGCTCATACCATTGCGGTGGCGCTACCGATTGGTACCGAACTAACTACAGCCAGGGAAATACTGCGGGGGGTAGCACAGGCACAGTCAGAAATTAATCAGCAAGGGGGGATTAATAACCTGCCTCTCAAGGTAATCATTGTCAACGACGATAATAATCCTCAAGTCGCCCAACAGGTGGCGCAAAGCTTAGTCCGAGACCAAAGTATTTTGGGGGTGGTCGGTCACTTTTCTAGCGGCGTAACTCTGGCAACTGCACCCATCTACGAGCAGAATCAGTTAGTGGCAATTTCTCCCACTAGCACTTCTCTAGCTATTTCTAACGCCGGCAAATACATCTTTCGTACCGTACCCAGTGATCGCTTTACCAGCAGCGCCCTGTCCCGATATTTCCTCGAACGCTTAAACCTGACTAAAGCAGCAGTTGTTTTCAATTCTCAAAGCGCCTATAGTCGTTCTCTCAAGGAAACCTTCACTACCGATCTGGTCAGTAATGGCGGCGAAATCGTGACGGAGATCAACCTTGCGGATAATAATTTCAATCCCGCTCAAGCTTTAAAAAATACCAAGACTCAGGGAGCAGAAGCCATTGTCTTCCTTAATGATTCCACCACTATTGACAAGGCTTACCTCCTAACGCAGCTCAATCAGCGCCAGCTACCCCTATTAGCAGGAGATAGTTTTTATAAGCCTCAGACTCTTGAAGTTGGCGGAGAACAAGCAGTCGGCCTAGTTGTGGGAGTGCCCTGGCATGCTTTAGGCAGCAATAATCGCGAATTTTCCCAGGCTGCTCGTCGTCTCTGGGGTGGTGATGTCAACTGGCGTACGGCGATGGCATATGATGCAATTCAAGCTTTAGCCGCGGGACTCGCTTTAGAACCAAATCGTCAGGGAGTGCAAGAGGCTCTATCTCAGTCTGGTTTTCAGGTAGAAGGAGCATCGGGCAAGATTAAATTTCTCCAGTCGGGCGATCGCAATGCTCCAGTACAGTTGGTAGAGGTTAAGCCAGGAAATAGTTCTTCTTATGGTTATGACTTTGTGCCTCTAAAATAGCTCTAAGCCTCAAACCCCACTAAATATTCTCGTTTCACGTCGGGCAAATTTTTTAGTGCCTCTTTCCAGGTATTAGAAGTTTGTAAAGACGCAATCACCTCTGGTAATGGCTCGGCAAAAACATGTTTACAGTCTATTTCTTCTGCCAGATTGACCTTAAAGGCAAGCTGTTCCTGAGGTGGGGTGAACTGAGCATCGACTCCCGCTTTATTACCCCGCGCATCCAAGCGATACCAGCCATAGGGTTCGAGATAGACGGCGTTCAAACCATGGAGAGAATAGGGGGCTCCATCATCATAGACACTTAATCTTTGATAGCAAAAACCAGCCGGAATTGAGTTGGCTCTAAGCAAAGCAGCTAGCAAATGGCTTTTTGCATAACAGTAGCCCGTTTTATGCTGCAACACTTGGGAGGCGCGACAGGTGACGGGATTCATCTGATAATCGCAGCTGTGGTAGATATGATCTCGTACCCATTCAAAACAGGCTTTAGCGGTAGGAGTTTGCTCTCCCTGGGCAAGTTTTTGAGCCAACTGCTGAATCTGGGGATGCCGATAGTCAATAATTTCGCTGTCGGTTAAATATGCCTGCATGAAAATAAATATGTTCGACTAAAGTAATCGTATCGCGATCGCTCTAGCTCAATTATCTGAGTTCAGACAAAATACGAGCCATCTTAGAAAACAAGTAATTAACTGACCTGACGCTAAATAATAAAAAATTAGTAGTTTTTGATTTTACTGTCCTGACTCTAAGATTAAGCCAAAATACAATTTAATTTGCGGCATCGTTATACTTCCCAATATGTCGTTAAACGTCAGATGCTTGAGTGTCGTCGCCAACTGACAATAGCGATCTTCAGGAAACTTAGCAACCGTCAATCGTTAGTCTGATGAGACTCGCCGCCGGATTGAGATTTGCTTTATCCCCCTGGGGAAATCAAACTAGTTAGAATAAAACAGTGGAATCTCTAATTGTGCTGATTCCCATATAGTATGTCTCTCATTTTGCGATCGCAAATTTAGGCTCATGAACCTAACACCAATTTGGGGTTCGCTAACTGTATTTATTGCCTGTCCGCTACTGGGGGGCTTGCCCTTAATCGACTGGATTACCTATGCTCTCACTGGGCGGCAGTTGCGTCAATTAGGTACAGGGAATATCTCTGTTTCGGCAGCTTTTTATCATGGTGGTAAGGTAGCCGGAATTTGTGCCGTCCTCTCCGAAGCGGCCAAGGGAATTATTGCCGTATTGTTGGCGAGGTTGTTCTTTTCCTCCGGTTCTGTCTGGGAAATTATTGCCGTAATTGCCCTGGTGATGGGTCGCTACTGGATGGGAAAAAGTGCGGGCACCACTAACTCAGTTTGGGGTATTGCCACTCATGATCCTCTGGTTGCGGGATTAGTCTGGTTAATCAGTTTAGTTAGCTTTACCCTGATTCGCGATCGCCAGCTAGGAAAATACAGTACCTTGGTCTTGCTCGTGGTTATTATGGGTTTGCGGCATCCCCAACAGTTAGAGTACGCCGGTGCGGCTTTGGCACTTGCTGGTTTATTGGGGTGGATTTATCAAAATATCCCCGATGACCTGGATTTAGTGGCAACAACAGGGAGATCGAGTCAGAGCAGGATGTTTCGTTTTTTTCAGGGAGACAAAAATATTATTAGTCTAAACAGTGTCTTAAATGCTGCGGAGGTAGGAGCCAAAGCGGCTAATCTATCCCTGCTCAAAAGTCTGGGTTATGAGGTGGCTGAAGGTTGGGTTTTGCGGGCGGGAGACGACCCCAAGGAGCTAATCAATCGGCTCGAACCCACAGAGGGCTCTCCCTTAATCGTTCGTTCGTCGGCAATTGGAGAAGATGGCTTATCGGCTTCGGCGGCGGGACAGTATGTTAGTATCCTCAACGTGACTAGCAAGACAGAACTGGAAACGGCGATTATTGACTGTCAGGCTTCTTATATTCAAAGCAGTGCGATCGACTATCGCCG
>JBCBIN010000391.1:0-3926 GCA_038524555.1 Cyanobacteria bacterium J06623_7
GGAATTAACTGGTTGTGGATCTCGGGATAGGTAATGCTGCGCTGGTCGAAAGTACAGGTGCGCCAGATAATACCCGAAACTAAATGCTGTTGTTGATATTCGTGGATCTGGGTGCGAAAATCACGATAGGCAAAGACTTTATTTACCTGATTCATATTCAGAACTTTGGCCACGACAGGATCGTTGATTCGCTCGGCGGAGGATAAGACAACGCGCTTGCCTTTCCAATTTTCTTGTAGCTCGCGGTCTAATATTTTGATTAGTTCGTCGGTGGTATATGTCATCGATCCCATGCCACTAAAGCTTCTCTAACTGCATTGTAGCCTTGAGACGATGAATAATAAGGAATAAAACAGATCGACTTTATTTTTGATTAAGATCCAACTCTAATGGTTATGATTCAGAACAAAAATACGTATTATGGGAAGGCAATTGTATAATCGGTAAGATTTTATGTCGTCAGAAAACATCGAAATTTGCCCAATTTGCCAGGTCAAAATTAAAGGCGATCGCGAAGTTATCTTTAGCTCTGGGAAGCCCGGAGATCGCACTAAACTTTGGGCTAGAGTCTGTCAGTATGTGGTAGGCAAGAAGGATGGCTGCATTAATCAAGATGTGGATAAAATTTCTACTATCAAGCCTAGCGATAGCTATCAGCCAGTTACCTTCAAACAAGAACGGTAAACAGTCAACAGATTATCGAGGTTGCTTGTATGGAGATCGCTTAAACTCAATGTCTGCGGGGTATTGTTTAGCTGAGAAATAGTTTGTAGGAGGGATTTGAGCTTTCATCCCAGTGACGATAGCCAATCGAGTTGAGAAACTTTTGCCATTCTGTCATTTCATTTGGCGGAACCTGCATACCGACGGCGATGCGTCCATAGTCAGCACCATTATTGCGATAGTGGAATAAGCTGATATTCCAATTAGGACTCATGCAGCTGAGAAACTTAACCAATGCTCCGGGACGTTCGGGAAATTCAAAGCGATAGAGCAATTCATTGGATGACAGAGGGGAGCGACCACCTACCATATGGCGTAAATGCATCTTGGCTAGTTCGTCGTCAGTTAGATCGATGGTTTGAAATCCCTGACTGGTAAAAGTTTCGACGATTGAGGCGGCGTCGGCGCGGTTTTGGATCTGGATGCCCACAAAAATATAGGCTTTCTGATCGTCCGAAATTCGATAGTTAAACTCGGTCAGATTACGCTTGCCCAAACACTCGCAGAATTTACGAAAGCTACCTCTTTCCTCGGGAATTGTTACGGCAAAAATAGCCTCACGACGTTCGCCAAACTCGGCTCTTTCGGAAACAAATCGCAGGCGGTCAAAGTTCATATTCGCCCCGCAGGCGATCGCTACCATCGTTTCGTCGGTAATGTTTTCTCGCTCGACATAGGCTTTAGCTCCGGCGATCGCCAGAGCCCCAGCAGGTTCTAAAATAGAACGGGTATCTTGGAATACGTCTTTAATTGCCGCACAGGTATCGTCGGTATTCACCAGAATAATTTCATCTACATAGTCTTGGCACAAACGAAAAGTTTCTGCCCCCACTTCCCGAACTGCCACACCGTCAGCAAACAAACCAACTTTAGGTAAACAGACACGGTATCCTGCCTTCAAGGAACGATACATTGCATCAGCATCTACCGGTTCGACCCCGATAATTTTAATTTCTGGGCGCAGCCGCTTAATATAAGCCGAGATTCCGGCAATTAAACCCCCACCACCAATAGCCACAAAAATAGCGTGAATTGGCTGCTGATACTGGCGCAAAATCTCCATACCGATAGTTCCCTGTCCGGCAATTACGTCGGGGTCGTCAAAAGGATGGATAAAGGTTAAACCTTTTTGCTGACAAAGCTCCTGGGCATGAGCACAGGCATCATCATAAGTATCCCCCCGCAACACCACCTCTCCTCCACGGGCTTTTACGGCATCTATCTTTACCTGGGGTGTCGTTACCGGCATGACGATAATCGCCGTCGTTCCCAAATGTTTGGCGGCTAAGGCGACTCCCTGAGCGTGGTTACCGGCTGAAGCCGCAATTACTCCCTGCTGTAGAATATCTGGCGGCAGTTTCGCCATTTTGTTATAGGCTCCCCGTAGCTTAAACGAAAACACCGACTGCATGTCCTCTCGTTTTAAGAGCAGTTGATTGTTCAGCCTAGCTGATAAACTAGGGGCATATTCTAGGGGAGATTCTTGAGCAACATCATAAACGCGAGCGTTGAGAATCCTTTCTAGGTAGTCGGATTTCATGGAGGTCGGGCGATTTAAAGATAGTCGTTAGATCTTATCAAAGTTTCTCAATTTGCATGAAGGACTCAAGCAGAAGATTCGGGGAATCTGTTCGCCTCAGATTCAAATCACAGACATGTAGATTGCTTTAGCGTAAAATTGAAGTAACAGCTGATACAGTTATTATTTTTTTACAAAAATACCGTAGCTTCTGTTACAATTCTTATTGAGTCGAGAGATTTTAGTGAGTTGTCTCGTTGGGGAACGCGCAACCAAAAGATTTTCCAGACTTAAACAACAACAATCTAACTAGCCAGCGAATCAATCGCTGGTGTTTTTTTTTGGGTCATAATTAGTCTAGTAATAACTAGGTCTAGCATCACGTACATGAATTATGAATCACAGATAGAAACCGATAAAGTGGCATTGTCTGTTGAAGAAGAAGAGGATTTATTTGATTATTCTTACGAACAGCCCGGAAGTATTCCGGGAACTTTGAATATTGAAGATGATGCCGAAACCCCGGACATCGTGCTGATTGACTACAGTGGCGATCGCGCTAACCACATCAGTAATCTGACTCCCGAAGCCTGTGCCAAGTATTTAGATACAGAATCGGTATCGTGGGTAGATGTTAAGGGTTTGGGTAGTGAAAACATCCTCCAGAGATTGGGTAAGGTGTTCGGCTTACACCCGTTGGTACTCGAAGATATTGTCAACGTACCTCAAAGACCGAAGGTAGAGGACTATCCCCAACAGCTAGTAGTTATCACCCAGATGGTAGTGCCCAAAGCCTCGGGGGCGGGCTTTTCTTTGGAACAGGTAAGCCTGGTGGTGGGCAAAAATTATGTACTTACGGTGCAGGAATATCCCGAAAAAGACTGTTTACGTCCGGTGCGTCGTCGCATCAAGTTTAATAAGGGGTCGATTCGCGATATGGGGGCAGACTATCTTACCTATGCCCTATGGGATGCGATTATCGACGGTTTTTTTCCCGTACTAGAAATTTATGGCGAAAAAATTGAAGATTTGGAAGATGAGGTGATTTTTAATCCGAGCAACCAGAGTTTAGCCAAGGTCTATCAAATTAAGCGGGAACTGCTGGCATTACGGCGGGCAATTTGGCCTCAGCGCAATGCTCTTAATACTTTAATCCGAGACGGCAGTAGCATCATCGACCCAGAAATTTTAGTCTTCTTGCGGGATTGTTACGACCATACAGTACAAATTATTGACATCATCGAAACCTATCGCGAACTAGCCTCTAGCCTGACAGATATTTATCTCTCGGCAATCAGCAACAAAATGAACGAAGTTATGAAGCTGCTCACGGTAATTTCGAGTATTTTTATTCCCCTCACTTTTATTGCCGGTATTTATGGGATGAATTTTGACCCCGATATTTCTCCCTTCAATATGCCCGAATTGGAATGGTATTGGGGCTATCCTTTCTGCTGGGCTTTAATGCTTATTACCGCCGGGGGCTTAATCTATTATTTCTGGCATAAAGGTTGGTTTGAAAGCTTTTCTAATACGATTGAATAATTGCGATCGCCAAATAAACTACGCTTGGTGTGAATTAACTTCGTTCAAAATTCAATGGTTCTTAGCTCTAAGCTCTAAGCTTTTAAGTTTAAAATCAAACTTTCAATAATTTCAAAAGCATATCTGGTTTTTACTATGT
>JBCBIN010000392.1:0-3923 GCA_038524555.1 Cyanobacteria bacterium J06623_7
CTTAAAAGCCGCAATTAAGCGAAACAAAAATTTTATTGTTGAAATAGAGCCTGCGGTACAAGCGGAAGATATTCAATCCTATTTCTACCGCATTACAACCTAGTTCATAGCATCTTTCTATACTTTCTCCATAGCCCAAAGCTTCATAAAATCCGACCGCAAATAAATAAGCAGCGCGGTCTAAAATTTCCCGACTAGTACCAACAACATAAGGTATGTATTCGCCAATAGCTTCGGCTTGAGTTTCTGTGGTGCAAGCATTAAGCAATACACATTCTATTTCTTCGCCAAAGATCTTAAATAAACCCGACAAGGCATTGTTACTTAGAAGTTTTCCTCGATCTAGAACTAAGCCTTCTTCTCCTGCACCATGACCACAAAAGTGAACGATATAAGGATTGTATTCATGAAAGTGCTTTTGAATATCTTCCGCTTGTACCGCAGGCTCTATTTCAACAATAAAATTTTTGTTTCGCTTAATTGCGGCTTTTAAGTCTCTAATTTCTGTGTCTATATTTGGTAAATCATCGTTAGAGTTAGAAGCTAATATAAGAATTCTCTTTGTCATTTTTATTTAAAAATATATTTAGACGCAACTTTTGTTCTAGTTCTTTGCGTTTCATGGAATTAAGATTCTCTCTTCGATTGCCTCTTTTGGTAATCCCCTGCGAATATCTGCCAAACGATCTTCAAAGATCAGTTGAACTGCATTTTTTAAACTTTCTTTTGCTTCTTCAATAGTTTCACCTTGACCATTCGCCCCATAAACTTCTGGGCAAATAGCCCAATATCCACCTTCTACTGCTGTTTCAATAATTGCAGTCAACTCTCCTTTCATAGCAATACCTTTTGATATATATATGTATTATGCAATGATGATAATCTTCCTAAGATTAAGTTTTCACTGTTATGTTAATTTCCTGAGTTGCCCACTCTGCTTCTGGATCAACCTCGTAATCCATAGCACGGGTTTTTTGAGGAGGATTATCTACGTCACTGCCAATAGCAGTTAACAAATTATTTAAGGGACTAATCTTGGTAGCGGTTCCTCTTGTTTGTTCTTGTGCTTCTTTTTCTTGAATACTTCGGTTTAGATTGCCTTTAGGTTGGGGTTGTTCGTCAAGGGAAGGAAGAATCAACCATTGAAAGTTAGCTAATCCTTTAGTGGCAAAAATTTTCAAGGTTTCTGTGGCTTTTCTATAGTTCTCAGGCAAACGTAAGCGCAGTTTTGTATAAGCTTCTATATTGGGAGTTAAAGAAACGAAAGATGAAAAATCTCCTTGGATTGGGACTTGAGATATTTCCCAGGTAGGCTCGATGTCTAACACCGCCACATTTAGGGGTTGGCTGTAGGTATTTTTGATTTTTAGATAGGTTACTTCCCCTGGTTTTAGATCGACATTTTGGGGATCGGGGAATGGTTGTTTGTTGCGATCGCATAACTGAAATTCTAGATAATTGGTTAATTCGGAAGCGGGGTTATCTAAGGCTCTAACGGACTGGTATTTGGTTAAGTGAACCAATCGATCTACTACTTTTTGGGCAGCATCAGGAGCAGCAATACTTAAAGCTGGACGCAGGTTATCAATAGGCATCCCAATGCAGATTTCATAGGTACCATCTTGGGCTACAGCTACTTGATAATAGGCTGATTCGTCGTCTTTGGCTTCTATTACCCAACCATTGCCGGTTAAAGCCTCTCTTACTCTAGCTAAGGCGGGGGTTTGCTGGGGTACTAATGCTGGTGGTAAATTTTGTTCTTGTTCTCCTGCTACCTTGCGATCGAATAGTCGTACTTTGCGAATTAGATCTACGGGTGCTGCTACCATTACCGCCGAAGCACCGGGTTGAATTACGGCTTTAGGATTGATTCCTCCGGCTTTGGCATCTAAAATTCTGGCGGTAGATTTATCTGCTTGGACTTCATCCGTTAATTCCACGATCGCAATCTGCTGGGTTTTATCAGTCAAATCTTCGGCATCAAAAGCATAAATAGCAAAACGACTCCCTGCGCTTAACCCTTGGGCTAATCCTGCATCTAGGGTTATTTCTTGATTATCTAAATCAACGACGGTAACGGTCACCGTATAGGGTTTATATTTGCGTTTATCTCCAAACACCTCGCGATCGCCATTTCCCGTTAGTATGGGTAATTGTTCGGGGAATTTACTTTGAATCATCCCCTTAACCCGACTGTAGAGGGACTTGTAGGTCAAGACAGAATTACTACTAGTTAGGGTATCGATCATCCAATAAGTTAGGGCACCATGACGCTTGCCGCTATTGACTGCATATTCATAGGCAAATTCGGAAGGACGACAGGCAGCTAAAAATACATAATCGTTGGTATTGGGTAACCAAGTTCCCGATTCTTGAGCATCGGCTTGGGTTAGAACATTCCAGTTTTGAATTAACTCGGCTTTAGATGCCACCAAACTTTCCTGACTTCTGGGTGTGCTATCTACCTCATTATTCCTACTACCCCGAATGGCACAGTCTCCTCTAGTTGCGCCTCCAGAATGACAGCTATCAAAGATTACTGTAGTGATGCAGCCTTTATCGGTCAAACGCTTGAGTAGGGTGGCAATTTCTACATCCCTTAAATAACGTCCCTGGGAACTAGCAATATCCATGGGGACAATACTTTCATCTTTTCTCTCTATCCCTTCCAGTTCGGGATAAATCGTCACTGCACGACCACCATGACCAGAATAATGGATGTAGACGCGATCGCCAGCAGCAGCAGCAGCGGTAATTTTAGTAAAGGCTGTGACTATGTTGGCATAGGTAGGTAATGTCTCGCCACGTTCGGTTCTTAAAGCAGTTATATCTGAACTTTCTGTCAGAGGTGCGGTAAGCTTCCAAATTTGCGTTTGGGGAACCTTCAAAGTGGTGTTTAAATAGCTATCCACCAGATCGACATCGCGCACGCATCCCCCCAAGTTTTTATAGATTTGGGGATAAGTTTCTACTGACTCGTAATAGTCAATACCAATCAAAAGAGCATAGAATTTGGATCTAGCATTATTAGTCATAGCTTAAATTCCGATATTGAGGTTGAGAGCTAAAAAGTAATTTTCAACTGGACTAATTGAGCTTCATCCAGTTATTGAGGGCGATCGCGATCGCCTTGGAAGCATAAAATTTAGACGATGCCGAGCTTTTGTTTGGTTTTGTCTCCCACAATGCCATCGGCAATCAAGTTATTTTGTTGCTGAAATTTAATTACCGCTTTTTTGGTATTTCGCCCAAATATACCGTCAGCGATTATTTCGACACCATGACGAATTAGAGCCTGTTGCAGTTTTTTGACTTCTAACCCTTTCATGAGAGGTTTTCCCTGAACATAGCGAAGTGTGGTACTGGGCTTCCAGGTAATAAAAGATTCCCATGGTTCGCCTAAAAATAGAGCCCTTTCCGCTCGCCGACGACGAGATAAACCGAGCAAAGACTGTCCCCCAGCTTTATCCCAACGAGGAAATTCATCAGCAGCAGCGGCAATCTTATTTTGATTTAAAAGCTTTAAGAGGGTTGACTGGAATAAGGAATTAGCACCCAGGTTAAAACAAAAGGAAGTTAACGCGGCAAATTGGTTGTCATTAAGGTCAATTTTTACCGCTTCGCTGACGGCGTTTTCAAATCTGACTAAATCTTGCCGTAATAAATTCTCGGCTTCGGCAGGAGAAATCTTCATTCCCTCTGCTACTCCCTGAATATGACCGTAACCAATCGTCCAAATGTTAACTGGGTCTAGATATGCTTCCAGATGCAGTCCCTCAAACTTTTTAATTAAATCTATTCCTGTCTGGTTAATTACTCTTCTTGGGGTGCTAGTGCGAGGAGTAGCCATTACAGGATGTTCTTGATTTGGATGAGCTAGGCGAAACTCTTGGGCTTGGGTAAATTGCAAAAGTGAGAATAAT
>JBCBIN010000393.1:0-3921 GCA_038524555.1 Cyanobacteria bacterium J06623_7
CTTATATTAACCTTTCTACTAAATTATGAATTCTTTCAATTCTAAATCTGACAAAATCTTAGTTGTTGACGATTCCCCCGATAATGTCTTCTTAATCAACACTATTTTAGAAGAAGAAGGTTATGAGGTACACACCGTAAGCAATGGACGAGCAGCACTAAATGTTCTACAGAGTCCAGATTTTAGTCGCGAGAAACTTGCTCCCGATTTAATTATTTTGGATTTGATGCTGCCCGAAGTAAATGGTTTAGATATTTGTCGTCTATTACGCTATCAGGGAGATATTACGCCGATCTTAGTGGTTAGTGCTAAAAGCAGTGAAACCGATCGCGTGTTGGGTCTGGAAGTTGGTGCAGATGATTATCTCAGCAAGCCCTTTAGTATGAGAGAACTAATTGCTCGCTGCCGCGCTTTGCTCCGTCGCCAAAGTTACAGTAATTCTACTCCCAGCCAAGTACAGAAGTATCGCGAAATTAGCCTGTTTTCTCAGGAATGCCGCGTAACGGTTAGAGGGATTGAGGTTAACCTGTCTCCCAAAGAATTCCGCCTCCTAGAGTTATTTATGAGCTATCCTCGTCGTGTCTGGTCGAGAGAGCAACTAATCGAACAGGTATGGGGGGCAGACTTTCTGGGAGATACCAAAACCGTCGATGTTCATATCCGCTGGCTGCGAGAAAAATTAGAGGCAGAACCCAGTCAACCCGAATATCTAATTACCGTGAGAGGCTTTGGCTATCGTTTTGGTTAAACCATAAATATTAAGTAATCTAGAATTTTTCCAGGTAAAGCTATCGCAATTGTCATCAGTCTCTGACTAAACCTGATTTCGACCGAATCTTAATTGATATCTAACAAATAATTAATTAAAGTTAGCTCAGTATAAATTAGCGGCTGTTCTGTGACAATTCTTAGTTTTCTCTTTGGCTTGATAATTGGGCTATGCATTTACGCCGCTCAGCAATATCGATTTAAACAGGATTTAAAAAAAACCCTGCGTTCTTATACCGGCAGCAAAGAGGAAGTTTCCCTACCTCTACAGTCTTTAATTCGCCGAGAACTAAGCGAGCTAGAGCGTCAGCGTCAAAAATTAGAGCAGAATAAACGAGCCTGGCAAGAACTAATCGAACAAGCGCCAATTGGCTATTTACAGGTAGATGCAGAAAATCAACTCATCGGCTGTAATCAGACAGCTAAAGAGCTGCTGCGAATTGATGCCCAGAGAGCCTTGCGGGTGCGCTTACTGTTAGAGTTAGTCCGTTCTTTCGACCTAGACCGACTAATTGAAACCACCCGTGATAATCAAAAATCTCAAACCAAGGAATGGATTTTCTATTTTACCCGCTATGTTTCGCCTCAACAGCCAGAATGGGAAACAAACCCCGAGCGATCGCTCCAGAAAGTAGTTGAGTCGATCGCCCTCAAAGGCTATAGTTTTCCCCTGGCGAATCGTCAAGTAGGAGTATTTATTGAGAACCGTCAGCCCCTGGTGGAACTATCTCGCGATCGCAATCGTACTTTTTCCGATTTGACCCACGAGCTCAAGACTCCCCTAACCTCAATTTCTCTAGTAGCAGAAAATTTGCTCCGTCGCCTGCAAGACCCCGAGCGCCGTTGGGTGGAGCAGATGCTTCAAGAAACAAATCGTTTGATCGGACTAGTACAAGAGTGGCTCGATCTGACCCAGCTAGAGCAGTCCCCCAATACGGCTCTAAAATATGAAACGGTAGAAATACACGAAGTAATTCAATCGGTTTGGCGCACCCTAGAACCCATTGCCAAACGCAAAGAAACTATCTTGACTTATGAAGGAGATTTTGATCTTACGATTTCTGCCGACCGTTCTCGTTTGATTCAGGTCTTTCTTAACTTGTTAGACAATGCTATCAAACATAATCCCTGGGGCAAGGAAATTCTCGTTCGGGTGTCATATCTGGCATCTGACACCAATTATCGACAGGTTAAAATTGACGTGGTGGATTCAGGACAAGGCTTTAATGCTTCCGATTTACCGTATATTTTTGAACGGCTGTATCGGGGCGATAAATCTCGTACCAGAGAACAACAGGATAATTCTCAAGTTGAAGGCAGTGGTTTGGGGTTAGCAATTGTGGAACAAATTATTCATGCTCATGGAGGCAAAATTGCGGCGAAAAATCATCCTCAGTTTGGGGGTGCTTGGTTAGAAATCATCTTACCGACGGGCAATAAAATAGACTAATATCCTGAATCTTGAGATATTTTTTGGCAAAACTTAAGCTTTTATTGTTATTAATATAGAAAGTATAAATATTTTTTAGTAAGATTTTTTATTTCTAACAAACCAGTGACTTTAACCCCGAAAGCTAGCATCGCCGAGGCTAATCGACTACAGCGTTCCCTGAGGAGAGTTCAGCAAGACGTGATGCGCATGGGGACTTTAGTGGAACAGTCTTTTCGCCTGAGTCATCAATCTCTATTTGAACGTGATACTGATGCCATCCCCAAAATATCGACCCTAGAAAAACAGATCGACATTTATTACCGTCAGATTGAGTCGGACTGTGCCACCCTAATGACCCTTCAGGCACCAGTAGCTCAAGATTTACGCATGCTCAGTGCGTTTATGCAACTAGTACGTGACTTGGAACGCATTGGCGACTGTGCCCAAGATTTAAGCGAGATGGCGATCTCCTTGATGAAGTATCCGCCCTTGCCGCTTTTACCAGAAATCGCTCAGATGTCCGAACATGCTCAATTGATGTTAGCCACTAGCCTAGTTGCTCTAGCCGATCTCGACGATAGTGCGGGAGCGAGGGTCAAAGAATACGATGATATTGTTGATGATGCCTACGACCGACTTTATGAGGCGATCGCTTTTCAAAAAGATGTGCCTGGGGTTGTCGAACCAGTTTTATTATTGGGTTTAATCATTCGTCACCTCGAAAGAATGGCTGACCATGCCACCAATATTAGTCAGCGCGTCACCTATATCGTTACGGGAAAAAGGAATTAAGCAGATTTGTTCGCTTGAATCTGGTCAAAACTTTATAACCAAGAGAGTTTCTTCACTCAAAGAAAATAAATTTAGATGTATTTAAGTAGTATGATATAATCTCAGTCAGGTTCGAGCGCCAACGAGATTGCTCTATTTTTATGCATCAAATCAAATTGCCTCAAGAACTAGAAAATGTTCGGTCAAAGTCGGGTAAATTAAGTCGGCGATCGCCAGAATTAGCTGCCGCAGCTACGACAGAGGTCAGATCTGAGCCTAAGCTCAAAGCTAAGCTAATCTATACCCTGGGCAACATAATTACTAGACCCCAGTATTTTTTAGTGTTTGTTCTGGCAAGGTTCCATATTTTACGTCGGATACATCGTTTCTGCCTCGATCTAAAACAGAAGGTTTCGTTCCAAGGAGATTCTGCGGCAACATTATTTAAACAGATAGACCCGACTCAAGCTCTTGCGACTCTCAAACGGGACGGAATTTGCTTGGGACTTAATTTGCCCCAAAACTTTTTAAAGTCATTGCAGCAATACTTGGCGACTCAAGACTGCTATGCTGGTGGCAGAACAGATCTAGGCTTTAAGCTGACCGAAAAACCACAGCTCGATCAACATTTATCACAACCATTTTATGTTGCTCGCTATTTCAACCTTAGCCAGAATTGCCCCCAAGTGAGGGAGCTAGCCCAAGATCCGCACCTGCTAACAATTGCCCGAGGATATATTGGGCAACAGGCACAATATACCGGTTCCAGTCTGTTTTGGACTTTTCCGATTGAGGGAGAATCTCTCGATTCAGAACAGCAAATGTTTCGCTATTTTCACTACGATATCGACGATTTTGCCGGATTGAGATTCTGCTTCTATCTTACCGATGTCAGTCTCGATGATGGCCCCCATATTTGCGTGCGCGGCAGCCATATCAAAAAACGTCTC
>JBCBIN010000394.1:0-3906 GCA_038524555.1 Cyanobacteria bacterium J06623_7
CAAAAAGACATGCCAACGGGTTGATGTTCGTCATATTCCGTATATGCTGCCACTAGCAACACGCGATCGCTGTAGTTTGGGTAAAGCTGTTCAAAAAACTGGCGCGTGAGATATTTACTACCCCAATAAAACTTATTGCAGGTGCTGTTATAAAAACGATAAATTTCGCTATATAAATGGGGCGGAATTTCTCTGCCAGTATAGATTTTGGTTTTTAAGCCGGCTTTGACTACCGCTTTGCGCTCGCGTTTAATATTTTTACGCTGATTACTGCTAAACATTTTGAGATAGTCATCAAAACAGCTAAAGCTTTGATTCGACCAGATATAACCATGATGTAGCCAGCTATGAAACCCCAAAGACTCCATGGTTTTGCGCCATTCGGGATCGACAAACAAAAAATTACAGCCAGATAACCGATGACGGTGACAAAAATTATCGATCGCCGCCACCATTAACTCGGTAACCTTCAGCTCATCTTCCTCCGGGGCAATCAAGAAACGATAGCCTACCGCCGGGGTAAAGGGGGTCATGCCTAGTAGCTTAGGATAATAATCAATATCCAAACGATGAGACACATCCGCCCACTGGCGATCGAACACAAACTCACCATAACTGTGCCCTTTGATGTAGAGAGGTGCCGCGCCAATTAATTGTGAACCACGCCAGACAGCTAAATGACAAGGTTGCCAGCCTGTCTGCGCCCTAGCACTACCGGAAGTCTCAATATTGTTTAGCCATTCCCACTCTAAAAAAGGAGTTGCTAGCGGTTTGGCCAATTTATCCCACTCTGTAGCGGGGATTTCCGCTATCTGAGCAATCCAAGACAGGGAATACTGAGATTTAGTCTGCTCGATCATAATGGACGTTCAAGACTGCAATAACTTTTGGTTTGCTAATTAGCCTAATAAATATTGCCAAAAATTGCCGTGAAGAGATTTAATTGCTGGTGTTATACGTTAATTAATCTACTGAGACTGGTAAAGGGGGAAGGGGGAAGGGGAAAAGGTTAAATTCAATCTTTTTATTTTTAATCTCCCTGTCTGGCACGCACGAGCTGAATTACCATGTCGGTAAAAATGGGGTCGTCAATTCGTTTGGCTGCTTCAATGAGAATATCTGACTCGGGCTGAGGATTTTCGGGAGTGCGATGGGGTACCGCAACCAAGAGGGAGAGGTGGCTAATGAGTCGATCTAACTCGTCGATCATGCGTAAGCGCTTGGCATATAACAAGCTAGCAGTGCGGCGTACAGAGCGTTCTTTTGCTAACTCTAATAGTAAGATATCTCGTTTCGATGGCTCGTTCATCGCTCTAGTCCCACGATATTATGTTGTTTCGGGCATTAGAATCTTTTTCTTGTCTAATGGCTGCAACTTAAAGACTCATATCTGCATTAAAGCCAATTCACGCGCAATCGAATAGCTTTGTATAAGTTAAACCATGGTTACGTTACACTTCTATATTCCCCGTTAAATATTGCAACTTTTGAAGTTAGAGCCAGATTAGAGCAACATGCGAGGCAGATATAATTTATCGGGCGGGTAAAATTTTAGCACTGACTACGGGGTAATAATTAACTTTGATTTTTTCAACTGCTACCAGACTCATACGGCGTTTTATATTCCGTGGTTGGACTCTATTAGTCGTGGCGATCGCTCTAATTATTGCCCTACCAATTTTATTTGTATTTAGCAGTATTTTTAGCAATTCTGGTGCAATATGGCAGCACTTAGCCGAAACCGTACTCAAAGACTATATTATTAATTCTTGCTGGCTAATGCTGTTAGTAGGGACGGGAGTCTGTATTATCGGTGTGGGCACTGCTTGGTTGGTTACCATGTGCCGCTTTTGGGGTAGTCGTTGGCTGGAGTGGGCACTACTGTTACCTCTGGCAGCTCCGGCTTATTTACTGGCTTATGCCTATACTTCAATGCTCGATTACTTTGGGCCAGTACAGTCTAGTTTACGCAGTTTATTTGGCTGGTCAAGCGTCAACGATTATTGGTTTCCCGAAATTCGCTCTCTGTGGGGAGCCGCCGTAATGTTGCTCTTGGTACTGTATCCCTACGTTTATCTCTTGGCTAGGGTCGCTTTTCTGGAACAGTCAGTCTGTACGATGGAGGCGAGTCGTTGTCTCGGCTGTAGTCCTTGGCGTAGCTTTTTTGCGATCGCCCTACCTCTAGCAAGACCAGCAATCGCCGCCGGTTTAGCTCTAGCGCTAATGGAAACCCTCAATGACTTGGGCACGGTGGAATATTTTGGCATCAATACCTTTACCACCGGAATTTATCGTACCTGGCTCGGCATGGGGGAGAGAGCCGCCGCCGCTCAGTTAGCAGCATTTTTGATGGTGTTTGTCTTTATCTTGATTATCTTAGAAAGGCGATCGCGTCGTGCTGCCCAATATTACGATAGCTCTAGCTCGATTGAAAAATTGACCCCCTTTGAACTTAACCCCTGGCAGAGCATTCTGGCTCTAGGAAGCTGTTTACTGCCAGTCTGTTTGGGGTTTATTATTCCCGCAGCCTATTTAGTTCGGTTAACCTTAGATAATTTAGATACGGCTTTTGATGGTGATTTTGGCAATCTAGCTCGCCATAGTTTTATTCTGGCTAGTATTACGGCGATCGCAGCGATGATTATTGCTTTAGTTATGGCTTATGGACAGCGGCTGGAACCTAACTGGTTTATGAAAACGGCCGTCAGGATTGCCGCCATGGGCTATGCGATTCCGGGTTCGGTAATTGCTGTAGGAGTATTAATTCCCGTTGCGGGGCTAGATAATATTATTGATCGCTGGATGCAGTCTACCTTTAATATTTCAACAGGACTGCTGCTCTCGGGCACAATTTTTTCCCTCATCTTTGCCTATCTCGTTCGGTTTTTGGCAGTAGGTTTTGGGTCAGTGGAATCTAGTCTCAATAAAATTGCCCCCAGTTTAGATGATGCTTCCCGTAGCCTGGGCTATGGCTCGACCAGCACCCTCTGGAAAGTTCATACTCCTCTAATGTCTGGCGGTTTACTTACCTCGGCAATGTTAGTCTTTGTCGATGTAATGAAAGAGCTACCGGCTACCCTAGTAATTCGTCCCTTTAACTTCGATACCCTGGGCATTCGCGTCTATCAATATGCTTCTGATGAGAGGCTAGCTGAAGCTGCAGCACCAGCCCTGGCGATCGTGCTGGTGGGTATCATTCCCGTGATTTTCTTAAGCTGGCGTATCACTCATTCTCGTTAATTTGAGCGATATAGCTGGTTTCAATCAGAATTGAGGGCATTGAGCACACACAAATTTGTATTATCTAGTCCCTAATCCCTCGAACAAATAAATAAAATAGGACAAAAATTAATTAAAATGACTATGTCTTGCTTTTAGCCCTAGCGATCAATCGGAATGGTATAGGCACGAAAATCCTTATCGATTCCCTTGAGCTTAAAATTCCTTCCCTGACCCCAGCGATCATTTCGATACAGGGCATTAGCCAGAGCTTCTGAAATTAAGATGGTGTTGGGAGTAGCAACATTCTCCAACCGAGAAGCAATATTAACCACTTTACCTACGGCTGTATAGTCCTTTCTTTGTCCTCCTCCAAACATGCCAACTACAGCCTTACCCTGATGAATACCACAGCGCATTTTCAGCAGCGGAATTGCCGCACCGCTATGTTGAGCTTTTGCCTGCCAGCGCTCGTTGAGCTTACTTAAATAGAAATACATGGTTTTCGCGGTAGAAATTGCTTTTCGTGCCTGTTCTGCACAGGAGATGTCTTCTGGCGCGCCAAACATCGCCATCACGCCATCGCCAATAAACTTATCTACAGTACCGCCGTGGTCGAAAACGGCCTTGCTCATCGCTTCAAGGTATTCATTGAGGATTTCAGCTAGGGTTATTACCTCTAAACGA
>JBCBIN010000395.1:0-3886 GCA_038524555.1 Cyanobacteria bacterium J06623_7
GGTCAATCGTAATCCATATTATGCAACTACAGAGGCTCAAAAATATACCTCTCAAACTTAGAAGAGAGCTATATCGAATCCCTGCGTTACAGATAATGAAAGAGCAGGCTCACCAAAAAGCAATAGATGCTCATGCTCCCTATTTACCGTTATTAGATGAGGGAGAGCGAAGAATCGTTGCTAAATTACAACAGGAAGGTACGTGCATCCTGTCTCTAGAGGAATTAAAGCTATCGGCAACAGAACAGATGATGGCTAAGGCTAACTATTTTGCCAGTAGACTAGGAGTTGCTCATGCCACGCATCGACTACAAACCTGTGAAGTGGGAGCCGATAAAAAAGATTTGGGAGAGTCTGCCGAAATTTTATTGTGGGCTTTAGAGCCGAAGCTATTAAATATTGTCGAAAATTATATTGGACTGCCAATTCTCTATCAGGGTTTTGCCGTCAGAAGAAGCATTGCCGATGGTCAATATTCTGGCGTACGCCGCTGGCATATGGATTGGGAAGATCGACGTACGATTAAGATTATTATTTATCTCAATGATGTGGAGGCAGGGGGTGGACCCTATCAGTACATCAGGAAAGATGCCAGCAGTAGAGCCGTCGAAGCCTTGAATTATTACAATTTAGGTTTTTTGTCGGATGACGAAATGCAAAAGGGGGCACCGTCTATAGACTGGACTGCCTGTCTGGGCAAACAGGGTAGCGTTATCATTACCGACACCAGTAATGTATTTCATCGGGCTCAACCGCCGACGATTAGAGAGCGCTTTTCAATTACTTTCTGCTATACTTCAGCTCATCCTCTAGTTGTATGGCGATCGCGCAAAGTTACTCGGGAACAGTGGTCGTTAATTGAGCGCCAGTTAGATGCCCGACAGCTCAACTGTTTGACCAAAAGAAAATTTGATTAGAATATGTTCTCTGTTGTTTGGCAGCAGAATTTAGGAATTAAAGCCTAAAAACTCTCTCGCTTTTTGGACTACGTCAGCTAAAGAACCTGGTTGAAAGGGAGAAACTAAATTAGCCGAAGCAGTTAGACTCTGAAAAGGAGCTTTGCCACCGCGCCGACACAGGGCGATATATTCGGTTAGGGTCCCCTCAAAGTCTGATTCTGCCTTGACCCAAAACTGCATAGCGCAGCACAATGCCAAAGTATAGTCGATGTAGTAGAAGGGAGAGCAGTAAATATGCTGTTTTTCTTGCCATAAACCACCTAAAGCGGGATATGTTAAGTCACCATAATCTCGCCAGGGCAGATAGCGAGCCTCCATCTCCTGCCACATTTCGTTTCTCGCTTGGGGAGTCGCTTCCGGGTTGGCATAAACTAAATGCTGAAAGTGGTCTACGGCACAGCCATAGGGCAAAAATAAGATTGATTGGGCTAGATGAATTTGACGAAAGCGAGGTGCATCGTCGCCGAAAAATTTATCCATTTGCGACCAGGTAAGAAACTCAAGACTCATGGAATGAATTTCGCAAGATTCGAGAGTTGGCCAGAGGTAATCAATTAAGGGCAGGCTGCGACTTTGCCATGCCTGGAAAGCGTGACCCATCTCGTGGGTGAATACTTCAACATCTCCTTTGGTCTGATTGAAATTAGCGAAAATATAGGGGACTCCTGCCGAAGGGAATCCAGTACAGAAACCACCACCGGCTTTTCCCGGACGAGTTTTTAAATCCATGAAGTTACCGGCAACCATGGTGGCAAAAAAGCTGCCTAATTCTGGATGCATGGCATCGAACATCTGCTGTGCCTGTTCGATCATCCAGTCGTGGTCGCCCTGGGGTCGAGGATTGCCTTGAAGGTCGAATACTGATTCGTCCCAAAAACAAACTTGCTCTAGATTTAGCTTTTCTGCCTTGCGAGCGATAATTTCTTGCGCTAGCGGTACTACTTTAGCCACTACCTCATCACGATAGCTGGCAACATCAGCCTCGTTATAGTCAATCCGCTGCATGCGCTTATAGCCCAAGCCGATATAGTTTTCATAGCCCAACTTTTGCGCCATCTGATGTCTGAGCTTGACTAGCTGGTCGTAAATGTTGTCTAGCTGCGCCTGATTTTGACTGAAGAAATTCCAGCGCGCCTGTTCTGCATCGTGACGAGTTTGGCGATCGCTAGCTTCTGTATATTGTCGAATACCCGCTAGATTGACAGTCTTGCCCTGAAACTCGATCTCAGCGCTGGCTAATAACTGTACGTATTGATTGATTAATGCCGATTCTGTAACGAGGTCTGATTCGATCGCCGGTTCAAAGGTGGTTACATCTGCCGACCAGAGACTAAAAGCCTGTTGACCCAAAATGGATTCTAATTCGGAACGATGCTCGCTATCTAACAACCGCTGTTTCATGGCTATTTCTAGAGCAGTTAGCTTGGGCTGGAGGCGATCGCTATATTCTTGGGCTGACTGATAAGCTGCGTTATTAGTATCTTGACTAAAGTTAAGGGAGGTCATTGCAGACCAGCTATTGAGACGACGGCGTAAATCTTCCCACTGCTCTAATGCTTGTTCTCGTTCGGCTTGGCTTTGAGCCTTATCTAGAGCTAGATTGATTTCTTGATATGCTTGGGTAACCTTTGTTTCGGTGGGCTGTTCTACTTGGATGTCGGCAAAGTTCAGGCGATCGCTCATAACTGAATTGAGATAGCTACACTCTAAAGTTTAACGATTACATCGTTAAGTATTCCAGCTTTTTGTTATGTGTTTACTAAAGGTGGAGTTACTCAGTGACGATGAGGTAATTATGGATTTTTTGACTCAATCAGATACTAGTTTTACTAATGATATACAACAGTTAATTGATCGCGATCGCGATTTGGCTCGGATTGTTGAAGTTTATGGCTATCCCGATCCTTGGCGTAGAAAACCGGGATTTGCCACCTTAATCAGAATTATTTTAGAACAGCAGGTTTCTTATGCTTCGGCTCAAGCTGCTTTCAAACGTCTTCAGGCAACAGTTGCTACTCTAACCCCCGTTAGCTTTTTAACTCTCGATGATGACAAGCTGCGAGCAATTGGCTTTAGTCGGCAAAAAACTAGGTACGGTCGCATTTTGGCACAGACCATAATTGATGGTGATTTAAATCTAGTCGAACTGTCTCACCTAGATGATCTAGAAATTAGACAGCGGTTAACGGCAATTAAGGGTATCGGGGACTGGACGGTAGATATTTTTATCTCATGATGGCTTTACAGCGCCCAGATGTTTTTCCTAGTAAGGATTTAGCTGTTGCGATCGCCGTCAAAGAAATTAAGAATTTAGCCACTCGTCCTTCCGCCACCGAACTAGAAACTATTGCTATCGTCTGGCAACCCTATCGCGCGATTGCTACTAAGATTCTTTGGCACTATTATCTCAATCGTCGGCGTCTTTCTAAATGATTTTCAACGTTGCTGATTTGAAATAAAGTTATTAGCTATCAGCCCTACACTCTATGTAGCGATCCTAATTGGCTAATCCTCATCTTTTCTAAACACCTAGTACGCCCAGTGCTAACGAGGAAAAGCGACCATATAAACGTAGCTTCTTGTGTTCTCTACAGAAGTCTTGTTGAAACTCAAAAATTTCTCTGAGTAACTTTGACAATACTTTTGTACTTTTTTTGGTTTTTAGGTGCTTGTGTCTGCTTCTAGCTGAGGGCGACCCTGTTCTAGGATAAATTCTCTTGCTTCCTGGAGGTTGTTTAGGGTATGTTCGAGCTCTGTTTTTAGCCGCAGGTTCTCTGTCGCTAGCTGAATATTTTCTTCCTTTAGGCTCTTAATGCTGCTTTTCCCCGATTTAACTCGCTCTATAATAGCCTCTAGTTCGGCTACTTTCTGCCTTAACTCTATGTTTTGTTGCCTCAGTACTTTTTCTTCTTTTTTGTCTGTATTTG
>JBCBIN010000396.1:0-3876 GCA_038524555.1 Cyanobacteria bacterium J06623_7
CAACACCGAAATTCAAACTGCTTTTGGTCGTTTCCAACGTGCCAGCGCAGCTCTTGAAGCAGCTAAAGCTTTGACTAGCAACTCTCAGAGCTTGATCGACGGTGCGGCTAACGCAGTATATGCTAAGTTCCCTTACACTACTAGCACTCAAGGTCCTCAGTACGCTTCTACCCCTACTGGTAAAGCAAAATGTTCTCGCGACATCGGCTACTACCTCAGAATGGTAACTTACTGCCTAGTTTCTGGTGGTACTGGCCCCATGGATGAGTACTTGGTAGCTGGTCTTGATGAAATCAACCGTGCTTATGAGCTATCTCCTAGCTGGTACATCGAAGCCCTAAAGTATATCAAAAGCAACCATGGCCTAAGCGGTCAACCTGCGACTGAAGCTAACAACTATCTTGACTATGCTATCAACGCTCTTAGCTAAGATTGGCTCGGAAGACTAATCTCAGTTGAGTTAAGTCTATTATCTGTAGACAAGCTACGGATAGTTTAAGTGAGATTCAAAATATTTGACTCATAAAGCGATACTCAGGAGAGTATGCGAATGCCAGCACGAGGCTAGTATTTGTTTACTTTTCTGAGTATTGTCGTGTTTGGGAGAAAAAATGAAGGATGTTAACAACGGTAATGCCGTCCCTACGCAGAATCAAGCAGCCGAACAGCTGACGGTAGCAACAGCGATCGCCAATCTTAATCAGAAAGAAGATTTAGGGGCGAGATATTATGCTGCATGGTGGCTGGGCAAGTTTCGTGTCAAGGAGTCAGAAGCCATTTCTGCTTTATTGACCGCATTAGAAGACGAGCAAGATCGAGCGCCAGACGGAGGCTATCCCCTCAGAAGAAATGCCGCTAGGGCTTTAGGTAAGCTAGAAGATAAACGAGCCGTAGAGCCTTTGATGCGGTGTTTAAATTTCCCCGATTACTACGTGCGGGAGGCGGCTGCTCAAGCTTTAGAGATGCTGGATGATCGCCGCTGTATCTCGGCCTTAGTTAAATTACTAGCGGGGGGAGTTGCCACAGCTACCAGGGTGCCAGGAAAGCCTCATTTGGTGCAGCCCTATGAAGCAATAATTGAAGCCTTGGGTACTTTAGGTGCAACGGAAGCTATTGAGTCAATTGAGCCATTTACCGAGCATCCGACTGAAAAGGTCAAGTATGCAGCGGCTAGGGCCATGTATCAGCTAACCAGAGACGATCGCTATGGCGAAATGTTAGTAAAAGCTTTAGAGGGAGAAGATTTACAGCTACGTCGCTCGGCATTAATGGATTTAGGTGCAGTGGGATATATTAAAGCCGGTCAAGCGATCGCTGATACCCTAGC
This sequence comes from Cyanobacteria bacterium J06623_7, assembly GCA_038524555.1. Lineage (GTDB taxonomy): Bacteria > Cyanobacteriota > Cyanobacteriia > Cyanobacteriales > Xenococcaceae > Waterburya. Next base: position 1,328 of record JBCBIN010000396.1, read on the forward strand.
AGAAAATAGTATGAAGTTGATTGCGCTGAAGGGACTGTTAGAAACCGAATTGGCTAGCGAAACAGAAATTTCAGCCGAGAGTATTAATATAATGAAGCTAATGGATTCTTTACTTTAAATCGTATTTTAATTAGCATCATAACTGCGATTGTAGGATGGAGATAATCCGCTCTGATTTTGAGCCCTATTTTGTCGGATTTGGGAGATAATTCTGATGCGAAAATTTCCTATGATAATGGCGCTCTAAAAATAGTGGTTTCTTGGATCGGGGAAAATATGTAACAGTCAATCACCATGAAACCCTCATAAATTAGCCCTTATTCCCAGTTTTAAATTTTAATTCCTAAGTACCTATGTCCGATGTGAAGCAACTAATTGAAGCCGTAAATCAAGCCGACTCTGCCGACTTGCTGTTAAAAACCGTAGAAGATTTAGCCGAAGTTGGCGATCGCACTGCTATACCTACTTTGGTTGAGGTACTGGGCTTTAATAACCCGGGGGCGGCGGTGGCAGCGGTAGATGGTCTAATCGAGATTGGCGAACCCGTAGTGCCTTATTTGCTCGACAATTTAGACGACTACAATTATGGTGCGAGAGCCTGGGCGACAAGAATATTTGCGGGCATTGGCGATCCGGCAGCCCTAGATTTACTTTTAGAAGCAGCAACAACGGACTTTTCCCAGAGTGTTCGTCGGGCAGCGGCAAAGGGGTTAGGGAGTATCATTTGGTCTAAGTTACCTCTAGAAGAAGTTGCGATCGCCCAGCAAAAAGTCTTAGAGGCTTTATTAATCGCGACAGAGGATGGCGAATGGGTAGTGCGCTATGGGGCAATTGTGGGTTTAGAGGCTTTGAGCAAAACTTTAGCGGTTACTCAACCCGAACTTTTGTCTAAAATTGGCGATCGCCTTCAGGTAATGCTAGAGAATGAACCGGAGGCGGCTATTCGCGCCCGAATCGGCTATGCAATGGACAATAAATAAATAACTGATGTTACGTACTGATTAATTTGTTGTGGAGACTGGTGCAAGCTGGAGCTTGCCGACATTCTTTCAGAATGGCGGAACGACATAGGTCGTTCGGAAAGGGGAAAGGGTTTATGAATCTTTTTTGCTTACCTTATTGAAACTATTGATTTTCTATGGTTTTGCGCAAGGTCAGTAAATAATTTACTTTTAACTTCTCACTTCGTTAAACTCGCAAGTTCACTTCCGTAACTCCCTGACGCATTTGCTTTTGTCGGCGTAGCCAGGAGTATTTAATTCCCGGACTAATAATGGGTGCTAGGGTTTTGGCTCCCCAACGCACGAAGGCACTACGATGGAGTAATTCTGCTTGTCCCATTTCTTGTGCCTGGAGTTGCTGAATGCGCTTAATTTCTGGTTCTCGCTCCTGTTGAATTAGTGGCAGTATGCGGTCTATCTGCCCCAAATCAGCCGGAGAATCTTGCAAAATAGGCACGAGATGATTGGCAGCGACAATAGCGTCCCGAAACGCCATATTAATGCCCTGAGCTCGAATTGGCGACATAGGATGAACGGCATCACCTAATAATAGTAGTCCCGGTATCCACCAGCGATCGCATCTACCGACAACAACAGACAAAAGCATCGGTGGTGTAAGACTGGCTTGGTGCTGTTGAATGTGTTCTGCCAACCAGGGAGGAGAAGTGGCGGCGAGTTTTTCGACCCAATTGACGTTTTTCCAATCATAATTATCGTCTGCATGCAGTCCCCAGCCGATATGAAATTGACCGGAAGAAGAACGGAATAAGCCAAAAGCATCTTTACCCTGAATAATAGAATAAAAAACATTTTTAGTCTGAGAAAAATCGCCCGAATCGAGCTTAAACCAGAGGATATTAATACTACTTTGTCCCTCAATTAAATCGATCCCTGCCTTTTTACGCAGTAAAGAATTACGCCCATCCGCACCAATAACTAAATCGGCGTTTATCTCTCTGCCTGAATGCAATTTAATTCCGGTTAGACGATCGCTCTCCATTAAAAAATCGACTACTGCTTCGCCGCGAATAAATTCAAACTGAGCATATGTTTCTGCTTCGCGAATTAGGGCTTCTAGCAAGTGTGGTTGAGAAACCGTAGTACATTGTCTTTCGTTAACCTGGAGGGGTTCATCTACTTTAAATAAGCGGCGCTGGGCTAGTACGAAGTCCCAGGCATCAATAGTCTGGTGGGGTAAATCTGGCAACAATTTTAGTAGATCGATTTGCGCTAGAGCGTCCAAGCCACAAGGCATTAAGCCTTCTCCCCTGAATTGTCGCCTAAAATCGCGAGATGCTTCAATGAGTTTGACCGAAATACCGTTTCTGACCAGAATTAGGGCGAGTACCGTTCCCGTAGGCCCCGCTCCGACAATAACTACCTGCATTATGTTGCTAGAAAATAAATTTTTGCTGCTTATCAAAGCGTAAAGCTTTATCGACTGACAGGCAAAATAAGAGGCACTCTAATTAATTTTCAGACGATTATGAGTATAGTCGTTCTAATTAATTTCCATACCATTTTAAGTTGTTAGTTTGGGGGCTGGGG
>JBCBIN010000397.1:0-3855 GCA_038524555.1 Cyanobacteria bacterium J06623_7
AAAGCATATCTGGTTTTTACTATGTTGAAATTCAATTCAAGAAGATTTGAGTTGTTTCCTTGAGGCTTATAGCTTAAAAACAAACTACTCTGATTTTTAATCCACACTAGACGTAATATGTCTCTTGTATTAAAACGGAGTGTGGAAGGTTAAATTATGATGACAGAAAAGGAAAAAGCTATATTAGGACAGCTTTATAATGCTTCCGATCCCATACTTGTAAAAGAACGAGATGATGCCCACCAAGTTTGTCATCAATATAACGCTACTAGCGATCGCCTTAAACAAAAAGAAATTTTAAATAAATTACTCGGAAAAGTCGGCAACAACTGTTTAATTGAAGCTCCTTTTTTCTGCGACTATGGGTACAATATTTTTCTAGGAGATAATGTTTATTTCAACTTCAACTGCACTATTTTAGATTGTGCGCCCGTGTACATTGGCAATGGGGTTAAATTAGCGCCAGGAGTTCAGCTTTATACAGCAGGGCACTCTATCGATCCTAGCGACCGCGCTTTAGGTTTGGAATTCGCCACTAGTATTAGTATTGAAGATAATGTCTGGATTGGTGGTGGTAGTATTTTGCTTCCTGGAGTATCCGTTGGAGAAAATACGGTAATAGGTGCGGGGAGTGTAGTTACTAAGTCTATTCCTTCGAATGTTGTTGCTGTAGGTAATCCGTGTCGAATAATTAAGAGAATCTCTCGATCTTCTTAATAAAACCGAGCAAAAACTAAAAAGTAAGCAAAAATAATTAGAGCCACGTTCAAATCATCTCAAGTAAAAGTACTATTGATGTGTCCAGTTAGATTAACGATATAGTTGGTCAAATCAATTTTGAATGCTTATCATATATATCGTTCGAGATAGTTCTGTCTGGTGAAGCTACTTGGTGCAACTTTTTTTACATAGCAATTAGTGATTATTTAAGTCATGTTATACCTAGCTCGAGTTGAGATTGACCCAGATTCAGACAAAATACAGCTTCAAGTACTCGCTCATCAGGAATCAGAATATGTTTGGTCGCTGGATAATTCTCAAACGATACTTTTAACCAAGGAAAGCTCTCTATGTGAGGGAGTATTAGTATTAGTAGAAATTGGGAAAGAGCAGCAGATAATTAGTATTCAGGATGCAAAGGAATGGATTCTCAGTATCTTACAGCAGCATCTGACTAAAAACGCGATTAATCCGCAGTTTATTCAAATCGAGCAAAGCAAAGTAGAAAAATGGCGGCAGGAGATAACAGCTCAGAATCTCGAACTAAATCGCCGCGCCTTAGAAATTGAAACTCGTCGCGAACAGCTACAGGAATTAGAACAACAGTTAAAACGCGATCGCCAAGAGCTTGATAAATTGCGGGATAAGTTGGCTCCCGATGGCTAAAATGTTGATTATGATTGATTTTCAGGGAAACACAACCCCATATGCCAATTTTGGTTGAAAAGCTGGGTGAGATGTATGCTTGGTGGCGAGCTAGTTAATTTTAAACCTAGTTCATTTAGATGATAGATTTATTACTCTGGTGGTAGCGCCTCGGCTCAACCTATTTCAGACTCGCAATTAACCAAACATTATGACTTCAATCTTAGAACAGCTCCAAGCATCCGTCAGCCAAGCTTTAGTGTCTGCTTTTGGTGAGGAGTTAGCTGGGCGAGATCCTTTGATTGCGCCGACTAATAATCCGAAATTTGGCGATTATCAGTCCAATGTCGCTCTATCTCTAGCCAAACCCCTTAAGCAAAATCCCCGAGCGATCGCTCAATCGATTATCGAACATCTACAGATAGATGGCATGTGCGAGGCTCCGACCATTGCGGGGCCGGGATTTATCAACTTTACGCTAAAGTCTGATTATATTGGGCAACTGTTGAGCCAAATTCAAACTGACCCCAGATTAGGCGTTCGAGCGACAAAAAATCCTCAAAGAGTCATAGTTGACTATCCCAGTCCTAATATTGCCAAAGAAATGCATGTCGGACATCTGCGCTCAGCAATTATTGGTGAGTGTCTCAGCCGCATTTTAGAGTTTATCGGTCATGAGGTTATTCGTATTAGTCATATTGGTGATTGGGGTACGCCCTTCGGCATGCTAATTGCTTATTTAAGAGAAGCCTATCCCGAAGCTATAGCTGCTACTGAAGATTTAAATTTGGGCGAGTTAGCGACTTTCTACCGTCAGGCGAAAAAGAGATTTGATGAGGATGAAGATTTTCGCGGGGCTTCCAGACAGGCTGTAGTCGAACTTCAGGCGGGAGATGAGGCGACTATTAAAGCTTGGCAGATAGTTTGCGATCTATCCAGGCGATCGTATCAAAAAATTTATAACTTAATGCAGCTTTCCCCCATTATCGAGCGGGGAGAATCTTTCTATAATCCTTTTTTAGCCGATACTCTACAAGAGCTGGACAAGCTAGATCTCTTGCAAGCGAGCGAAGGGGCAATGTGCGTTTTCTTAGAAGGATATACCAATCGAGAGGGGGAACCTTTACCTTTAATTGTCAAGAAATCTGACGGCGGATATAACTATGCTACGACAGATTTAGCCGCTATTCGCTATCGTGTTCGGGAAGATAAGGCACAGCGGGTAATTTATCCCGTTGGTTCGGAACAAAATAATCATTTTGCCCAAATTTTTCAGGTAGGCAAACGAGCGGGCTGGATTACCGAAGAACATGACTTTGTGCATACGGAGTTTGGCTTGATTTTGGGAGAAGATGGCAAAAAGCTCAAAAGTCGTTCGGGAGAGGCGATTAAGCTCAAAGATTTATTGAACGAAGCGATCGAGAGAGTACGCCAAGATTTAGAAACCAGATTTGCCGAGGAAGAACGAACTGAAAGCGAAGAATTTATCGCTAATTCGGCGGAGGTGATTGGTATTAGCGCGGTTAAGTATGCCGACTTGAGTCAAAATCGAACTTCTGACTATCGGTTTAGCTACGATAAGATGCTCGATCTCAAAGGTAACACCGCCCCCTATCTACTGTATGCCTATGTGCGGGTACAGGGAATCAGTCGCAAAGGTAATATTGACTTCGAACAGCTAGCTGAAACCGCCGTAGTTTTAACTGAGGATGCAGAATTAGCCCTGGCAAAACATATTTTACAGTTAGAAGAAATTCTCAAGGATGTAGAAAGGGATTTACTACCCAATCGTATCTGTCTCTATTTATTTGAATTAAGTCAAAAGTTCAATCAATTTTATGATAAATGTCCAATTCTAAAGGCGGAAGAACCGCAAAAAACATCCCGCCTCATCTTAGCTAATTTAACTGCCCGCACGATTAAACTTGGCTTATCTTTACTCGGTATCAATGTGTTAGAAAGAATGTAGCTTTTGACATTTATCATTCCGGTTATTACATTAGCAAGTAACTTGACAACTGCGATTTAATGACCCGTCCAAAAGTTGAGATTTTGATTAGCAGCTTAACGCTGGAAGATGTTAATGATGTAGCGCGACTCAAGCGAAGTTCCATATCTCAACTTAATTCTCTTGACTACAGTAAAAAACAAATTCAAGTTTTGATCAATAGCCATTCATTTAGCTTTAATGCTGATGAGATATCAAGCTTAATTAGTTCAGAGACAATTCAATTTCCCGCTCTCCTACACGTACAAAACGATAGCGGTGCCAATATAGTCGCGCGTATTGAAAATGAGATTGTCGGTTATGCTTCACTTGGCAGTTTAAGTCCATTTGAGAATTTCCAAACCTTACAGGAGCTATTTGTTCATCCTCAATATATTCGCCGGGGCGTGGGGACAAAACTCCTACAGGTATAGCAATCGAAGTATAGGTTAGGACGTTTGTTTAACAGCTAAATCTACTCTTTCTCGAAAGTCATCAATACT
>JBCBIN010000398.1:0-3826 GCA_038524555.1 Cyanobacteria bacterium J06623_7
AACCAGCCTGTTTTAAAGTGAAAGATTTATACTTTCTTCTCTTTTTAAAGTTGGGAGGTCTAGTTCCTTTGCTGTGTTGCTTGAAGAATAATTTATACGCTTTTTCAATGCGTTGAATTATGTCTTGCATAGCTTGAGAACCTACTTGCTGCCAGTACTCAATCCTTTTTCTCAACTTAGCTATGTGCTTCATGAGACGATACTGGTTTAAGTGCTTGCTAAACATTTTATAATAACGCTTGTGCAAGGCTATACAGTGATTATAAATACTGGCACTAGCATTAATTGAATAGTGCAAATATTTATTCTTTTTATGTCTGTACAACTTGAATTTGTAGGTCTTCATACTCAATGTTGTACCATGATTAAAGCCGCCCTAAAAGGAGCCGCGCGAAGCGAAAGCGACGCTAGTCGCGTCTTTGGTGCGGTAGCACCTGCGCTTTAGACCCTATTCTTTGGGTAAAGCCATTCTCTCTCAATCACGATTATTTTAGCGATCGATGGCATCTTTAGCAAAACGTCTGGCAGTTTTCCGCAAGCTCCCCCTCCGGGCGCAGTTAGCAACTATTACTTCAACTAAAGCCAATCCCGTTCTCAGTCAAAAACAGGATTATATTGCCAGCCTCGAAGCAATTCACGCCGAGTCATTAGCCCTGGCAACTGAAGCAGAAAAGCTTATCTACCAGAAGGCGAAGGATTTGTTACAGGATTAGAAAACAATAGAAAGTACTAAAGTATTTTCTACAAATAAACTCCAGAGGAGATAAACATTAGTCTACCTTCTCTAGAGTTTGCGGTATATGTCTGGCTTAGCGCCTAAAGCTTAGATCTTGTCTATAACCAACAACTAACGTCGATCGCCAAACTCTGACCTAACTTGAGCAAAGGCTTCATCTGAGTGACTTCCCAACGGCAATTATGGCGGTCTGGATTAATGGGATCGACTAAACAGTTAGGCAAAATATATTGATGCAAGCAGTTAAAAAAGATTTCCTGCGCCTCATAAAGAGCTAGTCCCAATTGCAACTGTTCCCCTAGAACGATCGCCCGTTGGATTCTGGCAACATCGGCCTCGATTGTTATGGGGTCGCCATCGTATAATAAGCGCCACAGCAGGGCAACAATAGTTCGTTCGAGAATTAGCTTCACGTCAGGAATATTTAACCAGCACTCGAGATAATTTGCTTCTGTAGCCGTAGCTTCTAGCTCACCCAGACAGCGATCTAGGAGGGCAAAGTCTTCAATTCCCTGTTCTAAGTCGTTTGCCGTTGTGATACAGCGATGGGAGAGAGTAACCTCTGCTGCCACCTTTAGCTCTTGAGGGACGGGCATTTCTTCTCGCTGGAAAGCCGCCAACATGCTGTAATTCTCACGATAGACCTGGGTATAGAGACGATCTAGGTGTTCTTTCGTCTTGGCAGTGAGCAACCGGACAATGCGCTGCCTTTCTTCGGCAAATAAGTCTTGGAGGCTAAAAGAGCGATCGCCCATCAGACGATTCATGGTCAAAATTACCTTGGCAGAGCTTGCTTGCTTGATTTCGCTAAACAACTGCTGTTTGAGTTCTGTATAAGCCAAGCGCCCATCAAATTCGCTGATGCAGCAATAGAAATCCCACCCACCCAGATGCAGGGCGGCAAACACAAAGTGTTTGTTTTCCCAGGTAATTTGGGAAGTTAATTTAATTTGTCCTAAGGATAGAGTTAGAGTCCCAATTGTTTGCTTCTGGTAGTCTAGCTGTTCGACTTCGTAGCAGTAAATTTGTTCCTGATGGCGATAGTTGCTAAAAATAGAGTTGATGGCGTAGTGAGCGGCAACCTGATGGAGACCGACTCGAGAAGGAGCGACTAAATCTTGAAAAACTTTTTTACCATTGCCAAAAATCTCAACGTTACTGCGGGCGGTGGCTAAATAGCTGAGAAATTTCTGCTGGAGATGAATACCGGAAACTCCCCCAGCCAGCTCGATCGCCCGTGCCGCATAGCGTAAAATTTGGACTCCTTCGGGGCGAGAAATCTCTTCAAAAAACCAGCCACAGCTCGTATACATCAATAAACTGTGACGCTCCATTTCTAACAGGCGTAGAGCATCGATCTTTTCTGCCGCTGAAAGTTCCTTCGCCTGATGCCGTAGCAAGAAATCCGTCACGTTATCGCGAGAGCGATCGCTAATTACCGCGACATACTCATTACGAGCTACCCAGGGATCGCGGAATAATTTACCACCAATTTCTTCATAAACCGTCACTAGGCGATCGCGCAACCAGTCTAGACCATCCCGTAGGGGTCTACGCCACTGCTGATTCCAGCCACCACCCCGGGCACAACCACAGTCATCCTGCCAACGACCGACTCCATGGGCACAACTCCAGGCAGTTACTGGCTTTAACTCCACTTCCCAAGTAGGAGGGCAAATGCTGAGATAGTGAGCATAGTTAGTAACAGTCCAGCCATAGCTAGCAAACTGTTCGCTGAGGGCATAGGCAATACATTTTTCGGTGCCGCCCTTATGGTGTCCGAAGGTTTCCCCATCGGTAGCAACGCTAATTAGCTGAGAAGTACAATCCGAGCGAATTGCCTGTCCTAAACGCTTGCCTAAATTTTCAGCGGTGTCTAAAACATCGTTAAAACCCATGTCCCGGGAGACGGGACCATCATAAAAGAAAATATCAATATACCGTCCATCGCCAACGAAACAGCGGTAGGGGCGAGTCGGATCGATTTGCTGCCCCCCAACCTCATACCATTCCGGTTCGTCAGTATCCTCAGAAGGCATTTCCCGGCATCGGGCTGCCTGAGAAGGGGCAAGAATAATAAATTTAATATCTTCCGCAATCAGAGCTTCTAGGGTCGGATAATCTACGGCAGTTTCTGCCAGCCACATCCCTTCTGAGTCGCGACCAAAGCGATCACGAAAATCAGATTTTCCCCAGCGAATCTGGGTGATTTTATCCCGTTCATTGGCTAGAGGTAAAATAATGTGGTTATAAACTTGGGCGATCGCATTTCCATGTCCGTTTAACCGCTGACAGCTAAGACGATCTGCCTCTAAAATTTTCTGATAGACGGCGGGATCGTACTGTTCAAGCCACGACATTAAAGTCGCACCAATATTAAAGCTAAGGTACTCAAAATTATTGACGATCCCCACCAGTTCTTGATTGTGGTTGAGAATCCGAGCAAAGGCATTGGGTCGATAACATTCGTGATGGATGCGTTCGTTCCAGTCGTGATATGGTTGGGCGCTGGGCTGCCTTTCAATCGTGTTGAGATAGGGGTTTTCTCTGGGGGGCTGGTAAAAATGACCGTGGACGGTAATATAAACACCCTGGGCTGTCTTGAGAGGATCGCGATCGGCTTTAGCCTCCATCGAACTGATGACCGAGCGGATTGGGGGAGTTGAAACCATAGAAGAGTTTTACCTCGTAAGTTTAAGTTATTGGTTCGGTTAATAAAGTTCGACAAATCGCGCCAACAAAATCTCTTGGATTCTGAAGTGAAATAAATAAAAGCTGGGGCGAAAATCGCTATTGTGGTCTGGACTGAAGAGGATGCGTCGATCTTATTTAAACTCAGTTTTTGCTAATTCAGCTAGTTTGTAAGATAAATCAACATAGGTTAATTAAACAAAACACCAAGATATATATGCTTTAGGCAAGACAGTAATTGACCACCAGCCTGAATACAAGCATTAAATTTATAGCGCGTTTTTTAGTGAGCGTAAATCAAAAAAACCTCAAGACGCTAAAGCATTAACATGACTATCCGGTTTTACCGCTGCGTACAGCCTTTCATAACTTGAATGTATATTCGTTCCCAATAGCATT
>JBCBIN010000399.1:0-3819 GCA_038524555.1 Cyanobacteria bacterium J06623_7
CATTGAGTTAGCATCCCGAGAAACTCAACCGTCCATAATTGCGGACATTTTGGCGGAGAAAAGGGATCTAGAAAAATCGCGTCAGCTTGCCAGCCTTGTTTGACTAGTTGCTTGATAGTTTCCCTTGCATCTCCTAATATTAGTTGGGCTTGTAGTAAACTATGGCAAATTTTAGATTTATTTGATAATTCAGCCAAACTTTCTCCAATCGAGGGCGGCCATACTGCCAAAAGATTATGATTAACCGCTGCTTGAGGAATTTTTGCTGATATTTCTAGTGCATATAGCTCGACTTTGCAGCTAGGATTAGTCGCCCAAATTGCCGTCAAAGCTGCTGCGGTGTTGTAGCCCAAACCATAACAGACATCTAGAAGGCGAATTACCGACTGCTCGATCGCTAATTGTTTGATCGCACAGGGTTGAATATATCTCACTTCAGCCTCTTGTTTCGCACCAAAAGACGAGTGAAACGTTTCCTGAAACTCTGCTGAAAAAAAGGTGTAGGAACCATCCGCTGTCGGTTGTGGCCTAAATTGACTATCATTCATAACGCGGTGTTGGTAAATGTGTAGTGGTATGTATAAGTGCTATGTATAATTTATCTGCCTGCTGGGGGATAACCGCTAAATTGCAACAGCTTAAGGCTTAAAGCTTAGAGCTAGAATATAATCACGTATTTTTTGACAACGATACTTACTAGACTTAACTTTTATTTTCTACCCAACTCAATTTAGTTAGCAGTAAAGCAAATATTGATAATCAGTCCTCAAGGACAAAGGCATTCCTTTTGCCCCATGTAGCTTCGTAAATAATTGGTAATTATATATGGCTCGTAGAAATCGCAACAGTAATGGTAACGGCAATTATCGCAACGAACGAGAGCGAGGCGATCGCTATAGACAACCAAACAACTATCGTTCTAGTCCCAACCCACCGGAGAAGAAAAGCCCTCTGGATATTGGCAAAATAGCAATCTTGGCGAGTGTCTTTGTGGTAGGGATTGTGATTGGGCTATCTTTAAGTTTATCTAGTCCTTCCAACAACATAACTTCGGTTGATTCTAGTCTCCAGATTGATCGTAAGGCACCCAACCCGGAAATCTGTCAGAAGTTTGGCGCTAGTGCCATCGTTACCGATATGCGGGTGTTCCTCACTCTCAATCCCTTTAGCGTTTACCTCACTCAGCCGAGTATGCAGCCGGGATGTGTTTTACGCCGTACTAACTGGTCAATTTTAGAACAGCAAAGTTTGGTTAGTTCCGAACAGGTAAAAGACTGTAAACGGCGGATGAATACCTTTGGCTTTATTGGCCCATTAGAAGGTAAGCCCCGGATTGATTGTATCTATCAAAATGATGCGGCGGGTAATTTATTCCTCAACAAAAATGGCGCTGTTTTGCCTGAGTCAGACAGCTTTTAACCACTATTTTGATAAATTCGATCTACACTTAAGGCGATCGATAAAATGATAGACAACAAATAGTTTAATATGTGCGGAATTGTTGGTTACATCGGTACTCAAGCGGCAACAGAAATTCTCGTATCGGGCTTAGAGCGTTTGGAGTATCGGGGCTATGATTCAGCGGGAATCGCTACCGTTGAAGAGGGTCAGGTCAACTGTGTTAAAGCTAAAGGGAAGCTCTTAAACCTCCGAGAAAAGCTAGAGCACAACATCAATAATGCACAAATGGGTATCGGTCATACTCGTTGGGCCACCCATGGTAAGCCAGAAGAACATAATGCCCATCCGCATCTCAATAGCGATCGCTCCCTTGCTGTAGTGCAAAACGGCATTATTGAAAATTATATCGAGCTAAAAGAAGAATTAATTAGCAAGGGAATAGAATTTCGTTCAGAAACCGACACAGAAGTTATTCCTCATTTAATTACTCAGTTTTTGGCTGAATCCGATTCTTTGATGTCTGCTGTCCAAAAAGCGATCGCCCGATTGGAAGGAGCATTTGCGATCGCCGTAGTTCATGCAGACAATCCCTATGAATTAATCGTCGCCCGCCAGCAAGCCCCCCTAGTATTGGGTTTTGGACAGGGTGAGTTTTTCTGTGCTTCAGATATGACGGCAGTTTTACCCCATACCCGCACAATCCTCAATTTAGAGAACGGAGAGATGGCTAGACTGACACCTCTGGGGGTAGAGATATACGATTTTGCTGGGGCAAGAATGTCCCGTTTTCCCCGCACCCTCGATTGGAATCCCGTACAGGTAGAAAAACAGGGTTTCCGCCACTACATGCTCAAGGAAATTTACGAGCAGCCTGCTGTAGTCCGCACTGGTTTAGATAACTATATCAATCCCAATTGGCACGCCGATGAAAACCCCGACTACAGTCCCGTTAATCTCAGCTTAACTCCCAATCTGACCGACAATCTCGAACACGTACAGATCGTTGCTTGCGGTACTAGTTGGCACGCCGCCCTAATTGGCAAGTATCTGCTAGAACAGATTGCCGGTATTCCCACGACGGTAGACTATGCTTCCGAATTTCGCTATGCCCCGAGACCGATCGTTCCCCATACCCTTACCATTGGCGTTACCCAATCGGGAGAAACCGCCGATACCATTGCTGCCTTAGAATCTGAGCGTGCCCGACGTGCTAATCTCGAACCAAAATATCAGGCCAAGCTATTAGCTATCACTAACCGCGCTGAAAGTACTATCGCTCAAATTTGCGATCGCATTATCGACACCCAGGCAGGAATTGAAATAGGCGTGGCAGCAACCAAAACCTTTGTGGCTCAGACTATGGGCTTTTACTTTCTAGCACTAGATTTAGCCTACCGTCGCCAGTCTCTACCCAACGAGAAAATCGGGAACATCATTGAAGGTTTACGTCAGGTTCCCAGCCAAATTGAAACTATTCTCGATACCCAAGCCGATGCGATCGAAGAATTAGCCCACCACTTTACTCAAGAAACTGAAGACTTTATCTTTATTGGGCGGGGCATTAACTTTCCTATCGCCCTCGAAGGTGCATTAAAACTGAAAGAAATTTCCTATATCCATGCAGAGGCCTATCCCGCAGGAGAAATGAAACACGGACCGATCGCTTTATTGGATAATAAAGTGCCTGTAGTGGCTGTAGCTATGCCTGGAAGCGTCTACGAGAAAGTCATTTCCAACGCCCAAGAAGCTAAAGCTAGAGATGCACGTCTAATCGGTGTTACTACTGCCATGAATGCCCAAGAAGCAGGACATACTTTCGACGACATTTTAACCGTACCCGAAGTAGATGAACTAGTTTCTCCCGTCTTAGCGGTTGTACCTTTGCAAATTCTGTCTTACCACATTGCCGCGATTAAAGGCTTAGATGTCGATCAGCCTCGTAATTTGGCGAAGTCGGTGACGGTGGAATAGTATGGCTTATGTTGACTAGCTTTTTGTAGAGTGACAACAAAGTTGGTAACCAACAAGAAATTGACAATGAAAGATGATAATTAAGACCGTGCAATCATAGTAACTCTGTATTGTGCAGTTTTCTTTTGTCTAGAAGCAGATAAACCGCGTCTAGTTTGAAACCTATATTTTTTAAGTTGACTTTTCGGGGAACTCCTAAAGGACTCGCTTCCCTAAAGGACTCGCATCGCATCGCGCATCGCGCATATGGTGATTAGGGACTAGGGAGATAAACTGCTGGTAAAAAAAACTTCTGTTTTCCATACAACAGTTCGGACAAAATTTAATTGTTAACGAAACAATCGGGTATGGAGGCTCAAAAAAATCAATTATCGACTATTTAAAACTGTCCTAACTGCTCTAACTGCTCTAACTATTGTATATGGACGTGGTTTAACTAATAATTAT